>JAUXQA010000064.1 GCA_030683195.1 Rhodoferax sp.
GGCGAATCAATTTACAAGGACGTGCAAAACCGCTTGCAGGTCTAGATGGCTTATCAGCACGCGCCAGACGGACCGCTGGCATCCAACCACACCCACCCGACCACCTTGCAACTGGAGGCGATTGCGGCCAACCGCATGGAGGCCAACCGGATATTTTCCGAGATGGAGTCCACCGTGTCTGGCGTTGAAGAGCGCGCTGTGTTTGAGGCGACCAAGTCCAGCCGGGGCCCGTGGCGCGACAAGCTTGATCAGGTCGTCAAGGCCATCGAGTCGGGCGACTTCAGCCCCGCCACCATGGCGTTCTTTTTGGCCGCTGGCCGCACCGAAGCCGAGGCGGCTGTGAAATCGCTCACAGCGTTTCGTGATTTTCAGGTGCGCCAAGCCGATGAAGCCTATGTAGCGGCCAATGACCGCTATCGCAATGCACTGGTGGTTTTTGCGCTGGCCATTCTGCTGGGGGGCGTGCCAGTGGTCATCATGACCTTCATGCTGCTGTCCCGCCTGCGCGCCGGGTTCAAGCTGGCCGACGAAACGGCCACGTCGATTGCCGCAGGCGATTTGTCCAATGCCGTGCCGCACGCCGGGGGCGACGAAATTGGTCACTTGCTGGGGCAGATGGACATCATGCGCACCAACTTGCACCGGGTCATCAGCCAGGTGCGCAACGGGTCCGATGCCATTGCCAGCGCCGCCAGCGAGGTCGCCACCGGCACGCTGGATCTGTCCAACCGCACCGAGAGCCAGGCCAGCTCACTGGAGCAAACGGCAGCCGCCACGGAGCAACTGGCCAGCACCGTGCAAAACAACGCAGACAACGCCAGTCAGGCCAATCAGCTGGCCGTCAACGCCTCGGCTGTGGCCACCCAGGGTGGCGTGGTGGTGTCTCAAGTGGTCTCCACTATGGAAGCCATCAACACCTCGTCACGCAAAATCGTGGACATCATCAGTGTGATTGACGGCATTGCATTTCAGACCAATATTTTGGCCCTGAACGCGGCGGTAGAGGCCGCCCGTGCGGGCGAGCAGGGTCGCGGTTTTGCCGTGGTGGCCTCCGAGGTGCGCTCGCTGGCCGGGCGCAGTGCGGAGGCCGCGCGTGAAATCAAGACCTTGATTTCCGACTCGGTCGACAAGGTGGGCGTGGGCACGCAGCAGGTAGCGCAAGCCGGCGCCACCATGCAGGAAATTGTGTCCGGCATTCAGCGGGTGGCCGACATCGTGGGTGAAATCGCCACTGCCAGCCGGGAGCAGTCAGCAGGCCTCGCCCAGATCAACCAGGCCGTAACGCAGCTTGACGGCGTGACCCAGCAAAATGCGGCCTTGGTGGAGGAGACCTCCGCTGCTTCCAGCGCCCTGCAGGAGCAGGCCCGTGACCTGGCCACGCTGGCGGCTTCTTTCAAGCTGGACCAGCGTGGCGCGCTGAACCAGGTGGGCATGGTGCAAATCAGTTGAGCGTGGACTGGCTGGCGTTGTAGACACACTGCGCCAGGCCTTTTTCAAGCACCTCGCGGGGGAGGTCTTTGCCTATAAAAACCATCTTGGTGTTTCGGTCCTCGTTCTTTTTCCAGGCATTGCCCATGTCGGCGCCCATCAGCATATGTACGCCCTGAAAAATGACGCGCCGGGGTTCTCCATGGACATTCAGAACGCCTTTGTAGCGCATCATTTGCGCGCCATAGACCTGCACCATGTTGCCCAAAAAGTCCTCAAGCCGCTCGAGGTCCAGCGCCCGGTCCTCGCGAAACACAAACGAGGTCACGTCGTCGTCATGCTCATGCGATACATCGTTCAAGAACTCGGGCTCAATCTCCAGAATCGCATTCAGGTTGAAGCCGCGGATGTCCAACAAGTCTTCCACGGCCGAGACGCCATGGCGGGCCTCTCCTATTTTTGCGCGGGGGTTCATGCGGGCCAAACGCCGGCGCAGCTCAGGTAGGTCTTCAGGTGCGACCAGGTCGGTTTTGGTCAACAAAATGCGGTCAGCAAACCCGACTTGCTCTTGCGCCTCATGGTGCTCGTCAAGCTGCTGTGGCGCGTGCCGGGCATCCACCAGGGTCACGATGGCGTCCAGCAGATAGCGCTGGCTGATGTCTTCGTCCACAAAAAAAGTTTGCGCCACCGGCGCGGGGTCGGCCAGACCGGTGGTCTCGATCACCACGCGGTCAAAGTGCAGCGTGCCCGCCTTCTTTTTGGCAGCCAGTTCACCCAGGATGCGCACCAGGTCGCCCCGCACGGTGCAGCACATGCAGCCGTTGTTCATCTCGATGATTTGCTCGTCCTGGTCTTGCACCAGCAGCTCGTTGTCAATGCCGGCTTCGCCAAATTCATTTTCAATGACGGCAATGCGGTGCCCATGGGGCTGTTTGAGGATGAAATTGAGCAGTGTGGTTTTCCCACTGCCCAAAAAGCCGGTGAGGATGGTGACGGGGATGAGAGTCATGGCGCCATCACTCGGGCTGGTGCGCCAAGACGAACGACAAAGTAGCTGCGTGTTCGGTCTTGGTCGCTTTCGTTGCGTCAGCGGGGGCAGAGGTGATCTCGGCCTTGATCACATTGAGCCCCTGGTTGCGGACTTTCAACGTGACGCGGCCATCCTTGCCTACCTGGATGGGTTTGCCATCGGGGTCGTTAACCGCATCTGGCCAAACCTTGGCCCCAACCGCCGGTTTGCCCGCCAGCAAAATGCGCAGAGTGAGGTTTTCACCACTGTGTTGGGGAAACCTGGCGCTGACGGGCACAAGTTGAAAAGCCAGCCCGGGCAACGGCTTTACTTCGCCTTGCGGTAGCACTCGCAGGTGGGTGCCGTACTTCAAGAAGCGCCCACTGCGCTTGGCATCCGGCACTTCGTCGTGGCCTTTGTTGAACCACTTGCCATCGTTGGACTGTGTCCAATAGCCGTTGTCCATGGTTGCTGTCACCGTCACCGGCGCAGATGCCACGTCTACAACAGCCAAATGGTCAGTCGGTTTCAGCGTGACTGAGACGGGCTGGTCGTCCGCACCCACGCCCCCCACGCTGGTAATGAGTTTGATGCGTTTGATGACTGCGAGGTCTTCAGCGCCGTGGCCATAGATCAGTGCCAGTTCTCCGGCCCGTTGGGCGAACCAGATTTCATGGGCATTGGCGGCAGTGCCGGCAAGGAGCAGGGCGAGGATGATGAGTTGGTTTTTCATGGTGGGGAGAGTCTAAAAGTGGGAGGTTCAGAACTTGGCCTGCAGGCCCAAGGTGATGTTTCTGGGTGTGCCAGGTGTTACCCACACTCGGCTGTAGGAGCTGGTGTAGTAGCGGGTGTCAAACAGGTTGTCGATGTCCAGTGAGACGCGCAGCTTGGGGCTCAAGCGCCAGTAAGCGGTGGCCTTGGCCGTGGTGTAGGCGGGTAGCTGAAAATCCGGTGCGCCGGTCTGGCCCAGGCGCTCGCCCATATGGGTGAAACCCCCGCCCACGCCATACACCGCGCCCCTGGCGAGTGTGGACTCATACACCGCCAACACGCTGCCGTTGATGCGTGGTGCATTCAGCAGGCGGCTGCCAACTGCCAGGGTGTTGTCTGCCAGAACGCGCACGTCGTTGTAGGCCAGGCTGGCCGTCACGCGCCAATGGGTCGTCAACTGCCCCGCCAGATCGAGCTCCACACCACGGCTACCGACCTCACCTGCAGCGATCGAAAAGCCCGCGTTGGCCGGGTCGTTCGTCAGAACATTGCGCTTGCGGATGTCAAACAGCGCCACCGTGGCACCCACGCGCTTGTCGGCCCGCTCCCACTTGGCACCGAGTTCCAGCGCTTGGCCTGACTCTGGCGCAAAGGGTTGGCCGCCAGCGTCGCTTCCGACGTTTGCGCGAAATGAGCGGCCCGTATTAACGTACAAGGTCCAAGCCGAATTCGGCAAATAACTCAAGCCGATGCGCGGCGACGTCGAGGTGGGCGTCTGCAGGGTGCGCACGCCGCTTCGCCTGTTGTCCAGCGTTTGGTCATAGCGATCCGTGCGCAAGCCCACGAGTGCCCGCCATTGAGGCGACAGGGTGATGGC
This sequence comes from Rhodoferax sp., assembly GCA_030683195.1. Classification (GTDB taxonomy): domain Bacteria; phylum Pseudomonadota; class Gammaproteobacteria; order Burkholderiales; family Burkholderiaceae_C; genus Rhodoferax. The sequence continues at coordinate 4,026 of JAUXQA010000064.1, forward strand.
GTCTTGCAGATACATGGCCGTGTTGCGCTGTACCTCCCGTGTGTCGGTGTTGGGTCTGGGTGCGGGCTGCAATTGGCCATATGCCGGTGCAAAGAGATCAACGGCGTACGGTGCCGCAGCGCCTGGGTTCACACGAAGCATCAATTGATCCATCTGGAAACGGTCGGTTTGCACACCCACCAGTAACTCGTGGACCAGGGTGCCAGTGCGCAACCGTCCAGCCAGTTCACCCTGCAGTGAGAGATCGTCCGAGCTGTATTCCCTGAAACGTCGCTGGCGCCACAGCGTGCGGCTATCGGCTTGCAAGCTGGTGGGCTCGGTGGAAAAGCCCTTCATGCTGCCCTGGCGGTAGGACAAGGCCGCGCGGCTTTTCCAATCGGGGTTCCAGTCGTGTTCGACCGCGACCTGGTGCGTCTGGTTGTCCACCCGCACATCGCCATCGGCTGGTTCGCCATTAAAGCGGTGGCGATCCACCACGCCGAGCTGGTTGTTGATGGCCACCACACCGCGGTCCAACGGGGTTTGGTGGTGCAGCAGTTCGCCGCTGTAATCCAATGTGGTGTCGGAGGTGAGCCGCCATGTCAGGGCCGGGGCAACTACCTGGCGTTTGGCCGTGACCTGATCACGAAAGCTGCCACGGTCTTCCAGCGCCACATTCAAGCGGTAAGCCACGAAGTCCCCCAGCGGTCCGGTCGAATCAAGCGCGGTACGGTAGAAGTCAAAACTGCCGGAGTAGACCTCCACTGCATGGGCACTGCGCCACTGGGGTTTTTTGGTCACGACATTGAGGGTGCCACCTGGCTCGCTGGCACCATACAGGGCGCCGGCCGGGCCTTTCAAAAATTCGATTCGCTCCACATTGGCGGTGTCGCGCGGCGCATTGAAGCCCCGGTTACCCGCGAAGCCGTTGACCAGTGTGGCCATGCCCGTGTTTTCGTTACCGGCAAGGCCACGAATGGCCACGTTGTCCCACAAGCCGCCAAAGTTGTTTTGCCGCGAGATGCCACCTACGTAGTCCAGCACGTCGTCCAGGCGCAATGCCCCCAGATCGTCGATGGCCTGGCGAGAGATGACCCGCACCGACTGAGGCAGCTCACGCAGCGGCAAGCCCGACTTAGTGCCGCTCACATCCTGTGCCTCGTAGCCGCCAGATTGGCGGCGACCCACAACTTCTACTGCGGACAATGCGTCGGGTTCGGGGGTGGGCTGGATCTGGCCCATGGCGGGAAGGCTGGCCGCGAGGAGGAGCGGCAATGCCGTCAAGTGGCGTGAAGCCAAGCGATTAATGGTGAGACTTGTTTTTTCCATGGGAATGATGTTGAAACGATCGACGTGATTTGAATGGGCTCTCATGGGTTCTTTTCAGGCTTGTGGTTGAGCCTCCGCAGTGCGCTCCCATGACGGAAACGGGTCCGGCAACCCCACCCAGCCCTTCATGCCCTTGCGGCTCTCGGTGAAGTTCAGATGCACGGCTTTCCAGGCTTTCTCAATCGAGGGGCGGTCCAGGTTTTGCCCGATGAATACCATCTCGTTGAGGCGGTCGCCATAGGGTTCTTTCCAGTTGTGCTGGATGCCCGCACGCTCCGGACTGCCTGCAGCAGGCCAGCGCTCGCGAGGCACCGCAGCCCACCACTGACCCACGGGCTCGTGGGTGGCGACGTTGCCGGCGCGCGAGTAACTCAGCACCCAGCTCGGGCGGCTGGCCAGCCACACATAGCCCTTGGCGCGCAGCAGGCCGGGGAAGGGGGCCTCCATGAAGTCCGAAAAACGCTTGGGGTGCAGCGGGTCCACGCTGCGCAGCACAAAGCTGCCGATGCCATAGGCCTCGGTCTCGGGCGTGTGCTTGCCTTCGAGTTCCCGCGCCCATCCGGGCATGGCCGCTGCGCGTTCCAGGTTGAATCTGTTCGTGCCCAGAATCTTGTCAAGTGGCACGCGCCCATGGTCGGCATACACGATCTCGGCCACCGGGTTGAGCGCCGTGATGACGGCAGTCACCTCGGCGCGGCGCTTGATGTCCACCAGGTCGATCTTGTTGATGACCACCACGTCGGCAAATTCAATTTGCTCCATGAGCAGGGTCGCCAGGCTGCGGTTGTCGTCATCGCCCGCGGTTTCACCGCGTTGGGCCAACAGGTCTTTGCTGGTGTAGTCGATGAGCAGGTTCAGGGCGTCGACCACGGTCACCATGGTGTCGATGCGGGCCACGTGGTTGAGTGACTCGCCTTCCTCGTCCTCAAAGTCAAAAGTCGAGGCCACCGGCAAGGGCTCGCCAATGCCGGTGGATTCAATCAGCAGGTAGTCAAAGCGGCCCTCGGCGGCGAGCTTTCTGACCTCGATCAGCAGGTCCTCACGCAAGGTGCAGCAGATGCAGCCGTTGCTCATCTCCACCATTTTTTCTTCGGTGCGCGACAGCTCGGCACCGGCGTTGGTGGCGCTCTTGCTGACCAGGGAGGCGTCAATATTGACCTCGCTCATGTCGTTGACTATGACGGCCACGCGCAGGCCTTCGCGGTTGGCCAGAATATGGTTGAGTAGGGTGGTTTTGCCCGCGCCGAGAAAGCCGGACAACACAGTAACCGGGAGACGTTTATCTTGCATGGTGATGGATGGTTTATGAGTATATTAGCCTTCTAGCCGGCGTTTTATATGGGTTTTATTTATTAATTTGATAGCGTACAAGCTCTCAATTCAGCTTCATCCCGGCAGCAAGCTGGCTCACGTTGTGGCGCATCATCTGCAGGTAGGTGGCGCCTGGCTGGCCCGCGCGGGAGAGGGCGTCGGAGTACAGGGCTGCGCCCACCGTGACGCCCGCGTCCCGGCTGAGCTGGGCCATCAGGCGGGGGTCACTCATGTTTTCCACGAACACCGCGCGGATTTTTTCGCGCTGGATTTGCCGGATGAGTTGAGCCACCTGTTTGGCGCTTGGTTCGACGTCGGTGTTCACCCCTTGCGGCGCCAAAAACTGGATCTGGTAGCGCGCACCCAGGTAGCCAAAGGCATCGTGCGACGTGATGACCTTGCGCTGCGCGGGTGTCAAGCCGGCAAACTGGGCCTGGGCCCAGGTGTCCAGCGCCTGCAGTTCTTTGATGTAAGCGTCGGCATTGGTCTGATAGATGGTGGCACCCGCCGGGTCCACCCGGGTCAGGCCTGCGGCAATGTTGCGCACGTAGACCATCACGTTTTGGGGGTCCTGCCAGGCGTGGGGGTCGACGGTCCCGTGCGAATGCCCGCTGTGGCCTTTGTGCTTGTCAGCGCCTGGGGCTGGCGCCGGCGTGAGCCCTTTGAGGCCGGTGGTGGCCACGACCTTGTCGCCCTTGTAGCCGGCGGCCTTGGCCAGCTTGTCGGCCCAGGGCTCAAAGCCCAGGCCGTTGGTGACCAGCAGTTGCGTGCTCAGCAGGGTCTTGGCATCGGTCGGGCGGGGCTCAAAGCTGTGGGCGTCCTGGTCGGGTCCGACCAGGGTGGTCACCGTCACCCGCGGGCCACCGACCACACTCACCAAATCCCCCAGAATGCTGAAGCTGGCGGTCACGGCAACAGGCTCGGCGGCCGGGGCTGCCAAAGGAATGGAGAGGATCAGCGCAAGGCTGGCCAGAAGAAAACGACGGTTGGTGTGCATGGGTAAACCTTGGGGACAAAGTGACAGAAAGAGGGGTGCAAAGGCGCAGCAAGAGCGGCGGCGCGCTCACGCCACCCGGTGCGAGGTGGTCCACCAGCGCGGCAACCAGCCGCCCGGAGCCAGCAGCAGGGAGCCGACATACAGTGCCCCGGCGCAGCCAATGATGGTGGGCCCCGAGGGGGTATCCAGGTGGTACGACAGCAGCAAGCCGGCCATGCCCGCCAGCGCGGCTTGTGCACTGGCGTTGAGCAGCTGGGCGGGCAGGGTGTCGTGCCACAGGCGGCTGGATACCGCCGGAATCATCATCAACCCCACGGCCATGAGCGTGCCCAGGGTCTGAAACCCCGCAACCAGATTCACCACCACCAGCATCAGGAATGCCTGGTGCCAAAACCAGCTGCCCAGGCGTCGGCCAGCGCCCCGGTTGGCGCTGCGGCTGGCATTGAGAAACACCGGGTCGAATGTTTCAAGCACCAGGCCGCGGTACATCAGCGCCAGGGCCAGCAGGCTGGCCGTGGCCACGCCGGCCACCAGCAACAGGCCGCTTTGGTCCACGCCCAGCGCACTGCCAAACAGCAGGTGCAGCAAGTCAAGCTGGGTGCCAGCCCATGAGATGAGGGTCACGCCCAAGGCCAGCGCCATCAGGTACAGGGCGGCCAGACTGGCGTCTTCCTTGAGGGGGGTGAGTCGGCTCACCCAGCCTGCCAGGCCGGCGACCAGCATGCCGGCGAGCACCCCGCCCAGCGCCATCGCGGTGACAGAAACACCGGCCACCATGTAGCCAACGGCCACCCCCGGCAAGACCGCGTGGCTCAGGGCATCGCCCAGCAGACTCATGCGCCGCAGCGTCAAAAACACCCCCAGGGGCGCTGCGCTCAGGGCCAGCGCCAGCGTAGCCACCAGCGCGCGGCGCATGAAGGCGAATTCGGCAAACGGGCCGATCAGGAGATCCCACAGCAGGGCCGTGCTGGCTGTCATGCATCCACCTCGCACCGTTCCGCTGTTTCGTCCCAGGCCTCGGCCATGGCGCGGGCCCGCTGCAGGTTGGCGGGCGTGAGCACCTCGCCGGTCGGGCCCCAGGCCACCAGCTCGCGCGCCAGCAGCAGCGCTTGCGGGAAGTGCTGACGCGCCTGCGCCTCGTCGTGCAGCACAGCAATCACCGTGCGCTGTTGTTGGTGCCACAGCTGCACCAGGCCCAGCAGGTTGGCGGTGGTTTTGGAGTCCACCGCGTTGAAGGGCTCGTCGAGCAGAATCACATCGGCGTTTTGCACCAGCAGGCGGGCAAACATCACCCGCTGGAGCTGGCCGCTGGACAGCGTACCCAGGCTGCGCCGCTCAAAGCCTTGCAGGCCCACGCTGTGCAAGGCGGCAAATACCTCTGCCATGAGTGCCGGGCTGACGCGGCCAAACGCCCCCAGGCTGCCCCAATAGCCCAGCAGCACGCAGTCGCACACATCCATCGGAAAGCTGCGGTCTATCTCGCTGACCTGCGGCAAATAGGCCATGCGCAGCGGGTCGGGCTGCAGGGTCAGCGCGCCCGAGTCGCCGCCCATTCGGGGCAGCAGGCCCACCAGGCGCTTGAGCAAGGTACTTTTGCCTGATCCGTTGGGCCCCATCACGGCGGTGAGCGAGCCATGGGCAAATTGCCCGCTGATGTGGTGCAGCGCCGGGTGCTGGCGGTAGCTCACGGTCAGGTTGTCCAGCGTGATGACTGGCCGGGGTGTGGCCGACTGTGCCCTCATACTGGCGCGGCCTCCAGGGTGGCCCACAGCACCGCCAGCCACAGCAGTACCAGTGCAGGCAACACGGCCAGCACCCGCAGCCAGGCGGGCCAGGCCAGCACGCTGCGCCGGGGGGGCTTGGGGGTGGTTGGGGAGGGGGGCATGGGCAGGGGTTCTTTACAAAGAGCGGTGAACAGGAGACCGAATTGAAGGGATAATGCAACTCGATTGCGTCAGATTCTAATGCAACTTAGTTGCATTGGATGTTGAATTGCAATTGAGATGCAGTAAATTTCAAATCGCCCACACTGGCTTCCCACCAACGCAGCACGCCATGACCCAGACCCACTCCACACCCATGCCATCTGCCAGCCTGGCCGGGGACGCCATTGATGCCTTGCTGTCGGCCCACGGCCTGCGCCGCACCAGTGCGGCGCGCCGCGTCCTGGGCTGGCTGCTGGCCCACCCCGACACCACGTACACCCACGCCCAGTTGCAAGTGGCGTTGCAAGGGGATGACGCCTTGGCCGATGGCGTGGCCTTGGACCGGGTCACGCTGTACCGGCTGATCGACCGGCTCACGCAAGTGGGCCTGCTGCTGTGCCGGGTGGACAGCCAGCGCGTGCGCCGCTACCAGGCCATGCCGACCAGCGTGCACGCCATTCCCCACTTTGAGTGCCAGAGCTGCCACCGCGACAGCCCGCTGGCCGGAGCCCTGCAGGCCAATGCGCTGGACCTGGAGCGCGCCGCCCAGACGGCCCTGGAGGCCCTCAAAGCGCTGGGCTACCAGGGTTTGAGCCTGGACTTTGCGGTGCGCGGCGTGTGCGCCGACTGCGCCACGGGCACCTCCAGCCTGGCATTGGACGAGCCGCACCCATGATCCAGACCCGAGCGCTGACCTACCGCTACGCCAGCGGCCCGCACTTGATGTTCCCCGATGTGGATGTGGCCCAGGGCGCCGTGCTGCTGCTCACCGGTCCGTCAGGCTGCGGCAAGTCCACCTGGCTGGCGCTGGCGGCGGGTTTGGCCACGCCCGCCTCGGGTGAGATGACCGTGGCGGAGCAGCGTCTGGGGGCTTTGAACAACATCGCCGCCGATGCCTGGCGCGCCAGATCCATCGGTTTTTTGCCCCAAAAACTGCACCTGAGTGCGGCCCTGAATGTGCAGCAAAACCTGGCGCTGGCCCAGTGGGCCTGTGGCCAGCCCGAAGACCTGGTGCGCATTGGCGCTGCCCTGACAGCGCTGGGGGTGCATGACCTGGCCCGGCGCAAACCCTCGCAACTCTCGGGCGGGCAAGCTCAGCGCGTGGCTCTGGCGCGTGCCGTGCTGATGCAGCCGCAAGTGATCTTGGCGGACGAGCCCACCGCCAGCCTGGACGACGCCTCGGCCGCCGCCGCTGTGGGCCTGCTGCTGGAGACCGCCCGCACCCAAGGTGCCACGCTGGTGATTGCTACCCACGACGCCCGGGTGGCCGCACTCATTCCACGGGGAAATAATGGCCAAAGTGGCTTCCAGCCGCTGAATCTATTGCCTCAAAAGCTATGAAAAACAAAGCATGAAGACGATCACGCTGGCCTGGCGCTACCTGTGGTCACGCCCCCTGGGCGCGGCACTCAACCTTCTGCTGTTGAGCCTGGGGCTGGCCAGCATTGCCTTTTTGGTGCTGGTCGGGCACCAGCTCAACAAAGCCTTTGAGCGCGACCTGGCCGGTATTGACCTGGTGGTGGGCGCCAAGGGCAGCCCCATGCAACTGATTTTGTCGGGGGTCTTTCACATTGATGTGCCGCCCGGCAACATCCCCCTGCAGGCTGTCAAGGCACTTGAGAAACACCCGATGGTGGCCAGCATCATCCCGATCAGCCTGGGCGACAACTACCAGGGCTTTCGGATTGTGGGCACCTCGCACGCCTACCCGGCGCACTACCAAGCCACGCTGGCGCAGGGCAACCTGTGGAATGCCCCCATGCAGGTGGTGCTGGGCGCCACGGCCGCGCGCCAGTTGGGCCTTGCGCTGGGCAGCCGCTTTGTGGGCTCCCACGGCTTGGGCGCAGGGGGCCACGCCCATGGCGAGAACCCTTACGTGGTGACCGGCATTCTGGCAACCAGCGGCAGCGTGCTGGACCGCCTGATCCTGACCGACACCGCCTCGGTCTGGAAGGTGCACGAGGACTACACCGCCGTGGACGCCGACGACCGCGCCGTCATGGAAGAAGAGCGCGAGCTCACCCTGGCGCTGGTGCGCTACAAAACACCCATGGCGGCGGTGAGCCTGCCGCGTTTTGTCAACACCACCACCGAAATGCAGGCCGCCGCCCCGGCGCTTGAGATCACCCGGCTGCTGAGCATGCTGGGTATCGGCACCGACGTACTGCGGGCATTTGCCGGCGTGCTCTTGCTCACCGCCGGTTTAAGCGTGTTCATTGCCCTGTGGAGCGCCGTGCGGGAGCGCCGCGCCGACCTGGCGCTTCTGCGCATGCTGGGCGCCCCGCCGGGCAAAATTGCGGCGCTGTTGTTGACTGAGGCTTTTTGGCTGGGCGTGCTGGCGTCGGTCTTGGGCGTGGCGGGTGGGCAGGGCATGGCCGCACTCATTGGCTGGATGCTGTCGCTGGACAACTCGCTTCTGATTGGCGGCCTGGTCTGGCCGCCCGAGTTGTGGGTGGTGCCGGCACTCGCCCTGGGGGTGTCGCTGGCAGCAGCTGCACTGCCTGCGCTGGGTGCCTACCGTGTGCGTGTGTTTGAACTTCTTCAATCCAGGTAAATCAGCTCGAAATAGGGCTCAAAAAGGACGAATTTATGAAAAAATTGCTTCTAGCCGGCGTATCCATTGCCTTATGTGCTACTTTATCAATAGCATCCGGGTCGCATGGTGACAAGGAAAGAAAAGAGGACGTGGCCCGCCACCGCGCCATGGCCACGGCCCATGAGGCGGCCGCCAAGTGCCTGGAGTCGGGCAAAAAGGAAGACGCCTGTTACAAGGATTTGCAGGCGGCCTGCAAGGGCTTGGCCATTGGCAAGTTCTGTGGCATGAAGCACGGCCACTAAGATCACACCACTATCACCGGAGGTGTTCATGAAGTTTGGTTTTTTGCAATCGGCGATTTCTGTGGTGGCGCTGTGTGCGGCCTTGGTGCCCTTGGCGGGGCTGGCGCAACTGAGCTCGCCCATTGAAGGCGCCTTGCCCGGAGGCAGTGGCCCCGGCGTGCACAGCCCCAACAGCCCCTTTGCCCCCTTGCCCCAGCGCACCGACGTGTTGCCCTGGTCGGTGCTGACCGATGTGAAAACCCGCATTTTCAAAAACCGGGTGTACCCGGTGTTTCCCCCGGCTGTGCTGGCGCTCAAGGACAAGACCCAGCGCATTCAGGGCTTCATGATGCCGCTGGAGCCGGGTGAAAAGCAAAAGCACTTTTTGATCAGCTCGGTGCCCCTGACTTGCTCGTTTTGCACGGCTGGCGGCCCCGAGAGCATGGTGGAGGTCAAGACCAAAACCCCCGTCAAATACACCATGGAACCCGTGGTGGTGGAGGGCCGCCTGGCTGTGCTGACCGACGATGAGTACGGCTTGTACTACCGCATCGTCGACGCAGTCAGCGTGAAGTAGGTAACGCGTGAAGGGGTTGTACAAACGTCATGTGTTGTGGGTGGCCCTGGGCCTGGCCTGCACGGTCGGGGCCCAGCCCCGCGTGACGCTGGACATGCCCCAACTGCCTGCCGGCACAGGCGCCGGTGTGCACAGCCCGGACAGCCCGATTGCGCCCCTGGTTGAGCGGCGTGATGTGGTGTCGTGGTCACTCCTTGGCACGGTGAAGCTGCGCGATGTGCGCACCGGCCCGCGGCCCTTCTTCAGTGCCGAGCAACTCGCCTTGCAACAGCGTGTGCAGCGCGTGCAGGGCTTCATGATGCCGCTGGAGCCGGGTGTGAATCAAAAGCACTTTTTGCTCACCTCGGTGCCCCTGACCTGCTCGTTTTGTATACCCGGCGGGCCCGAGAGCATGGTGGAGGTGTTCACTAAAACCCCCGTCAAGTACACACTGGCGCCCGTGGTGGTGGAGGGCCGGTTTGCTGTGCTTACCAATGATCCGCACGGCTTGTACTACCGCATGCTTGACGCGGTGAGCGTGAAATAAGACAGATGAGGGTGATCAACAAGCCGTTACTTCAAGGCCAGCGCGCGCTGTGGGCGGTAGCCTTGCTGATGCTGGCCCTGGTGCTGAGCCAGACCCTGGGGCTATGGCACGGCATTGTTCACGGGCCGGTCACCCTGGCTCACACTGCACACACTGCTCAAGCTACGCACACGCTCCACGCCGCGCCTGCCGCGCACGCTGGCGTGTCGGAGCCCTGGCTGGGTACCCACGGCGGGCAGGCTGGCTCGGCCGATTGCCGCCTGTATGACCAGTGCAGCCATGTGGATGCGCTGGTGCAGGTGCCCGCGCTGGCCCTGCCGTTGGTTCTCACGTCTTTTGTCTTGTTGGTTCTCGCGGGTCTGGCACGGGCCCGCTGGCATGCGCATTTTCAGGCGCGTGGTCCCCCGCTGGTTCGCTGAATTTCGCTTTTCCCCAGCCGCGCTTGGCTCCCCCAGATCGGGGGCGTATGCCTGCGGCTTGCTCTTGATTCAACGGACCTTTCATGAAAAAAATCTCATTCGCCCTCATTTCACTGGGCTCACTCGCCGCTGCCCCGGTCATCGCTCAAACCTCTGCCGAGGCCACTTTGGCCCCCGTGACGGTCACGGGCAATCCGCTGGGGAATGTCGATGGCATAGCCCCCGTGGCCCAACTCTCGGGATTGGCGCTGCTGCTGCGCGCCCAATCCACCCTGGGTGAAACGCTGGACGGCACCCCCGGCATCAGTAGCACCTACTTTGGCCCCAACGCCAGCCGCCCGATCATCCGTGGCCTGGACGGTGACCGCATCCGCATCCTGAACAACGGCGGCGCGGTAGTCGATGCTTCGGGCCTGAGCTACGACCACGCCTCTACCAGCGACCCGATCAGCATCGATCGCATTGAAGTGCTGCGCGGACCCGGTGCCCTGCTGTACGGCGGCAGCGCGGTTGGCGGCGTGGTGAACGTGATTGACAACCGCATCCCCCGTGAGCCTTTGTTTGATGCCCGGGGCGGGGTGGGTGGCAAGGTCGATCTGGGTCTGAGCAGCGGCAACGCAGGCAAGGGCGCCGGGCTGTTGCTGGAGGGCGGTACTGACCGCTACACCCTGCATGCCGATGTGTTTGACCGCCGCAGTGATGATGTGTCGGTGCCGGTGGAACTGGCCTGCAGCAAGCCGGGATCACCCGCGTTGGCCAACAAGATCTGCAATTCGGCCAGCCAGAGCCGGGGTGGGGCGGTTGGTGGTTCGGTGTTTTTCAGTCAGGGCTACCTGGGCGCCTCGGTCAGCGACTTCAAGAGCCACTATGGCACGGTGGCTGAAGACGAAGTAACCATTGGCATGAAGTCCAGACGCTACGCTGTGGAGGGCGAGGTGCGGGCTTTGAGTGGTTGGGTGCAAAGCGTCAAGGCCCAATTGGGCCGCACCGTGTATGAGCACACCGAGTTTGAGGGGGCTGAGACGGGCACCGTGTTCAAGAACAGTGGCACCGATCTGCGCCTGCAAGTGCGCCACGCCAAACTGGGGCCCCTGGACGGTGTGGTGGGCTTGCAAATGGACAGCGGCCGCTTTTCTGCCGACGGCGAAGAGGCTTTTGCGCCCTACAGCCAAACCCGCCAGAACGCATTGTTTGTGCATGAAGAACTGCCTACCACCTGGGGCCGGTTGAGTTTTGGCGCCCGCGTGGAATCGGTCAAGGTCGAGTCCCTGGGCAATCCGTTGGTGGACCGCTTCGCAGTAGCCAGTCGCAGCTTTACCCCTGGCAGCTATGCGCTGGGTGCCTTGTGGAATGTGGCGCCGGGCTGGCAGGTCAGCAGCAACCTGGCTTATTCGGAGCGGGCGCCCAAAGATTACGAGCTGTTTGCCAACGGCCCCCACCTGGCGACCAACGCCTATGAATTGGGCAACCCCGAGCTGGCACTGGAGCAGTCCACCAACCTGGATCTGGGCTTGAACTGGAAGGCCGGCGCCAACCGCTTCGGGGTCAGCGCCTTTGTCAACCGCTTCAATAACTACATTGCCCTGAACGCCTCTGGCAGCGTGCAAGACGATTTGCCCGAGTACCTCTACACCCAGACCCAGGCCCGGTTCAAAGGGCTGGAGGCGAGTGGCAATGTGCGTGTGCTGGAAGGCGCCCGCACGGTGGACCTGGAGCTGCGCGGTGACTTGGTGCGCGCGATCAACACCCAGACCGGCCAGGCCCTGGCCCGCATTGCACCGGCGCGCGTGGGCGCCACTGTGGTGTTGGCCCAAGGCCCATGGAGTGCCCGCGTGGGTGCGAGCCGCGCCTCGGCCCAAACCCATGTGCATGCAGAGGAGCTGAGCACCGGCGGCTACACGCTGTGGAACGCGTCCCTGGCCTACCGCACCCGAGCGGGCGCGGCCAACCTGTTGTGGTTTGCGCGGCTGGACAACCTGAGTGATACGCTGGCCTATTCCGCCAGTTCCATCCTGACCCAGACCGCGCCCGGCAAGGCGCCCTTACCAGGTCGCAGTGTGAAGCTGGGCCTGCAGGTCAGTTTCTAAGCCCCGCGCCGGGTTGGGCTGCGTCACTGTGCGCTGGTGCGGCGGGATGGGTGAAAATTGGGGCATGACCCAAGCCACCGATTCCCCGCCCGCCATCACGCTGGCTCAAGCTTTCTGGTACTGGCTCAAGCTGGGTTTCATCAGCTTTGGTGGGCCGGCTGGGCAAATTGCCATCATGCACCACGACCTGGTGGAGCGGCGCCGCTGGATCTCGGAAAAACGCTTTCTGCACGCCCTGAATTACTGCATGCTGCTGCCCGGGCCCGAGGCACAGCAACTGGCCATCTACATTGGCTGGCTGATGCACCGGACCTGGGGTGGCCTGGTGGCGGGCTGCCTGTTTGTGCTGCCGTCGCTGTTTATTCTGGTGGGCTTGTCCTGGGTCTACATGGCGTTTGGCGACCTGCCGGCGGTGGCGGGCCTGCTCTACGGCATCAAGCCGGCGGTGACGGCGATTGTGTTGTCGGCGGCGCACCGCATTGGGTCGCGGGTGCTCAAAAACAATTGGCTCTGGGGCATTGCGGTGGGTGCCTTCTTTGGTATTTATGTCCTGAATCTGCCGTTTCCGTTGATCGTGTTGTCGGCTGGCGTGGTGGGCTACCTGGGGGGGCGCATCAAACCAGAGCGATTTGCCGTGGGGGATGCAGGCCATGGCGCGCTTGCCAAAAACTTTGGGCCCGCCTTGATTGATGATGCCACCCCAACGCCCGCCCACGCTGTGTTCAGTTGGGCGCGGGCAGGGAAGGTTTTGGCCGTCTGTCTGGGTCTGTGGTTAGCCGCCATCGGGGGCTTGACCTTTGCTTATGGCTGGGACGCCGTGCTCACACAAATGGCCTGGTTCTTCACCAAGGCGGCGCTGTTGACCTTTGGCGGCGCCTATGCGGTCTTGCCCTATGTTTACCAAGGGGCCGTCGACCAGTTTCAGTGGCTCACGGCAGCTCAGATGATCGACGGGCTGGCGCTGGGCGAGACCACGCCGGGGCCGCTCATCATGGTGGTGTCCTTTGTGGGTTTTGTAGGAGGCTGGACCCAGGCCATTTTTGGTGTGGAGTCGCTGTTTTTGTCCGGGGCAGCTGCCGCAACCGTGGTGACGTTTTTCACCTTTTTACCGTCTTTCCTGTTCGTCTTGCTGGGCGGGCCCCTGATCGAGTCCACCCACGGCAACCTCAAGTTCACGGCGCCGCTCACGGGCATCACGGCGGCGGTGGTGGGGGTGATCGTGAATTTGGCGCTGTTTTTCCTGGTCCACGTGCTGTGGCCGCAGGGCTATTCGGCACCATTTGAATGGGCGTCGCTGGCAATTGGCGCGGTGGCCGCCGTGGCCATCTTCCGGTTCAAGGTCGGGGTGATCTCGGTGATTGCGGGCTGTGCCGTGTTGGGCTTGGTCTGGCAGTTGGCCATTGCGGGGCGCTAACATCACTCACGTGCGCGCCGTTGCGGCAATGCCTGCAGTCCAGCGCCACGGATTGCTTCACTTCGTCCGCCATGACGCTGTTTTTCCACCCCCAACCCGCTGATTTCCGTGAACCATCCCGTCCTGACTGCCCTGATCCCTGTTGTGTTGTTGATTGCCATCGGGTTCATTGCGGGGCGTGCCGGGTGGATCAGGGCGGTGGCCACCAAAGATTTGTCCAACCTGGTGTTCATG
>JAUXQA010000054.1 GCA_030683195.1 Rhodoferax sp.
TCCAAAGCCATCATTGAACTGGAAGAGGAGCTGGGCATCGAGATTTTTGCTCGCCACGGCAAACGCCTCAAACGCGTCACGGAACCCGGACAACACGTGCTCAAAAGCATTGAGCTGATCATGCGCGAGGTGGGTAACCTCAAGCGCATTGGCGAGCAATACAGCGCCGAGGACAGCGGCACGCTGTCGATTGCCACCACCCACACCCAGGCGCGCTACGTGCTGCCCGAGCCTGTCGCCCATTTGCGCCAGGCCTACCCCAAGGTCAACGTGAGCTTGCACCAGGGCTCACCCGAGCAGGTTGCCCGCATGCTGATTGACGAGGTGGCCGAGGTCGGTATTGCGACCGAATCGCTCACAGGCTACCCGGAATTGGTCACCCTGCCCTGCTACGAATGGCAACACGTGCTGGTGCTGCCGGTGGGCCACCCCTTGAGCCTGAAAGACAAACTCACACTTGAAGACATTGCGCAGGAACCTCTCATCACCTACCACCCGTCTTACACTGGGCGCACCAAGATCGATAACGCATTCGCCATCCGTAAACTGACGCCCCGCATCGCGCTGGAAGCCATTGACTCGGACGTGATCAAAACCTATGTGCGGCTGGGCCTGGGAGTGGGCATTGCGGCAGAAATGTCGGTTCGCGATGTGCTGACCGAGGGCGCCAGCAGCGGCCTGGTGGTGCGCCCGGCAGGGATTTTGTTTGGGCAAAATGTGACTCGCGTTGCCTTCAAACGCGGCGCCTACCTGCGAAATTTTGTTTACAAGTTTGCCGAACTTCTCAGCGACCGACTTAGCCGGGACCTCGTCGCCCGCGCGATGTCTGGTCATACCGACGACTACGAGCTTTAAGACCATGCACACGCCAGAACTCACTACCAAACTGCCTGCTGTGGGCACCACCATCTTTACCGTCATGTCCACACTGGCGGCTGAGAATAATGCCGTCAACCTGGGTCAGGGTTTTCCGGATTTTCACTGCGATCCAACCCTGGTGGACCGGGTCACCGAGGCCATGCAACAAGGCCTGAACCAATATCCGCCGATGGCTGGCGTGCCCTTGCTGCGCGATGCCGTGACCGCGAAGATCAAGGCGTTGTATGGACGCGACTACAACGCCACCTCCGAAATCACCATCACCGCTGGCGCCACCCAAGCCATCATCACGATTATTCTGGCCGTAGTGCACGCGGGTGACGAGGTGATTGTGCTGGAGCCCTGCTACGACAGCTATGTGCCCAATATCGATCTGGCGGGCGGCGTGCCGGTGCGGGTGCCACTCACACCCGGCACGTTTCGCCCAGACTTTGACAAGATTTCAGCAGCCATCACGCCCAAAACACGCGCAATCATCGTCAACTCCCCACACAACCCCAGCGGCATGGTGTGGACCCACGAAGAGATGCTGCGCCTGCAGGAGATTTTGGCTCCGACCAACGTGCTGCTGATCAGCGATGAGGTCTATGAGCACATGGTGTTTGACGGCCGGCAGCACCAAAGTGCCGCCCGGTACGCCGGTCTGGCGGCGCGCGCCTTCATCGTGTCGAGCTTTGGCAAAACCTACCACGTCACCGGCTGGAAGGTCGGCTTTGTGGCGGCGCCCGCCTCGCTAACCACCGAATTCCGCAAGGTTCACCAGTTCAACGTCTTCACGGTCAACACCCCGGTGCAGTATGGCTTGGCCACCTACATGACCGATCCCAAGCCGTACCTGGAGTTAGGCGCTTTTTATGAGCGCAAGCGCGATTTGTTCCGGGAAGGCCTCAAGCGCACCCGCTTCAAGCTGTTGCCGGGTGAAGGCACCTACTTTCAGTGTGTCGACATCTCTGAAGTGAGCCCTTTGGGTGAAACAGAATTCTGCAAATGGCTCACCACCGAGGTGGGCGTGGCTGCCATTCCCCTGTCTGCCTTTTACGGCAATGGCTTTGACCAACGGGTGGTGCGGTTTTGCTTCGCAAAGAAGGATGAAACGCTCCATTTGTCTTTGCAGCGTCTGAGTTCGCTATAAAAAATACTTACATCCAATGTATCCGCCGGTCAGCGGGTCATTGGTTGTATTTTTCGTTCATACGGCAGTGGTCCCAGGTTACCCAGTATGGTCATCAAAGGTACATCCTCAAACTCCTTGTTTTTTTTGATAAATTTGATACATTAGATAAAAACATATTAAAAAATTGTATTTTTTAAGACTTATATGGCAATCAACTACCACCAACCGTCGGTCATCGGGCTCTTTGACGCCATGCCCGTCCCACTGCTGACCTTCGGGGTCAGCGGCAAGGTCACTTTTGCCAACCGCGCCGCCAGACTCCACCCTGGCCAACCTGTGGAATCCATGGACGAAAAGCCCGATATCAAAGCCTTGGTGGGCGATGCTGTGCTGGGCCGGATCAAGCTGCCCCACCCCATGGACATTGAGCTGGCCGGAGGACACCGCATGAAGGGGCAGTTCATGCCTGGACCCGCCGGCCTTGACGTTGCTTTTATCGCCTTGGATGGCAACGGCAACAGTCCGAGCTCGGGCGATCAAGCAGGTCAAATGGGTTTTAGGGACACGATAGGGTTCTTGCGGGCAGAGGTCGGTCCGCCCATGAAGCAGTTCATCCTTGAACTGCGGGATCAGCCCGCCACCGAGTCAAGCAAAACGCTGGAAAGCGCCGCCAAAGCGCTTCATGAAAGGTTGAGCCGACTGGCTGACCTGATCGAAGTCTTTGGCGAAGAAGTAGCATTTTCCAACGACCGTCTGGAAGTCGCCCCCTTGATGCGGATGCTGTGCAAGGAACTGGCGCCACGCGCCCAAGCCTCTCGGGTGAATTTTCAAATCGTGGAACCGGCGCAAACTTTGCCCCCGATCTACGGTAGCGAAAAACTGATTCGCCGGGCCTTTTACGAGTGCCTGGAAAACGCGCTCCAGCATTCCCGCAAGGAGGTGGCCCAACATGAAACCACAACGATCGAGATTCGCTTCAAGATGACTGGCACCCATGTGCTGCTGGGCATCCACAACCAAGGTGCCACAAAGATAAAGGTCAGCAGTGCTGAGGCACTAAAACCATTTGCGGCAACCCCGGCCAAAACCCCGACCCGTCTGGGTTTGCCACTGATCCAGCGCATTGTGGCCATGCACGGAGGCAGCATGCGCATGAGCACCACGGGCGATGACAGCGTCAACGTGCTGTTGGAATTCCCCACCGGTGCGCCACAGCGGGGTCATAACCAGCTGGATGCCGCCCAAGCCCAGCGCTATGCCAACGACTTTGCCCAACTCATGTCCCGTCGCAAGAAGGAGAAAAAATGATTCTCAAAGCCCTGATCGTTGACGATCAACCCGATATCCGAAAACTGATTCTCATGACGATGGAATCTGAAGACTTTGAGCTTCATGAGGCTGAAAACGGTGAGGACGCCTGGCAACTGGCGCAAAACCTGCGTCCGGCCATCATCCTCCTCGACGTGATGATGCCCGGTGCACTGGATGGCTACCAAGTATGCGAAAAAGTTAAAAATGATCCCATTTTGCAGACCATGACAAAAGTCATATTACTGACTGCGCG
>JAUXQA010000055.1 GCA_030683195.1 Rhodoferax sp.
GCGGGCCACCGCGGTGTACAGCGTGTCATTCACCAACGTGGATTTGCCCGAGCCCGACACGCCGGTCACACAGGTGAACAGGCCCACGGGAAAGTCCACGTCCACGCCCTTGAGGTTGTGACCGCTGGCGCCAATGACCCGCAGGCACTGCATGTCGCCCTGCGTGGCCCGGTGGTGGGCTTCCCGCGCAGCACGGCGCTCGGCGGCCGGACTAGGGCCAAAGCGCGACGATGATTTGTATTTGTCGGCGTCAGCCTGGGCCTGCACGGTGGGCAACCAGGCCGTGCGCTGCTCCGGGACCGCAATTTTTCGGGTTTGGGCCAGATATTGACCGGTAAGGGATGCCGGGTTGGCTTTGACCTGCTCATAGGTGCCCTGGGCCATCACGCGCCCGCCATGCACGCCGGCGCCCGGCCCCATGTCGATGATGTAGTCAGCGGCGCGCATCATGTCTTCGTCATGCTCCACCACCAGCACACTGTTGCCAATGTTGCGCAGATGCTTGAGGGTGTCGATCAGACGGTCGTTGTCCCGCTGGTGCAGGCCGATGCTGGGCTCGTCCAGCACATACATCACCCCGGTCAGGCCTGAGCCAATCTGGCTGGCCAGGCGAATGCGCTGCGATTCTCCCCCGCTCAGGGTCTCGGCACTGCGATCCAGGCTCAGGTAGTTCAGGCCCACGTCGTTCAAAAACTTCAGGCGCAGGCCAATCTCACGCACCACTTTGGCCGCAATTTCACCTTTGGCGCCGCTCATGTGAAGCGTGTTGAAGTACGTGAAACTCTCGGCCAGCGTGATGTGGCTCAACTCAAAAATGGCGCGCGCCTGCGCGCCTTCGCCAATCTTGACGTGACGGGCCTCGCGGCGCAGGCGCGAACCGGCGCACTCGGTGCAGGCCTGGGTGCTGCGGTAGCGGCCCAGGTCTTCGCGCACCAGGGTGGAGTCGGTTTCGCGGTAGCGTCGTTGCATGTTGGGGATGATGCCCTCAAAGGGATGCTTCTTGCTGACCTTTTTGCCTTGCGAGGCCCCGGAGTCCATTACGTAGCTGAATTTGATGTCTTCCATGCCCGAGCCTTGCAACACCGCTTGCTGCACAGCGGGGGGCAGCGTCTCAAACGCCTGCTCAATGTCAAACTGGTAGTGCTTGGCCAAGCTTTCCAGCAGGGCAAAGTAATAGCCGTTGCGCCGGTCCCAGCCTTTGATGGCCCCGCTGGCCAGACTCAGAGACGGGAACGCCACCACCCGCGCCGGGTCAAAAAATTCCTGCATGCCCAGGCCGTCACAGGCCGGGCAGGCGCCCACGGGCGAGTTGAAGGAGAACAGACGCGGCTCCAGCTCGCTAATGGAGTAGCTGCACACCGGGCAGGAGAATTTGGCATTAAATAAGTGCTCTTTAGGGCTCTGTCCGGCGGATTCATTGCCTGAGCTGCTATTCATTTCAACAGCCAGGGCGCGGCCACCCGCCACCCGCAGGGCGGCCTCAAAACTCTCGGCCAGGCGCTGCTTGAGGCTGTCAAGCTCGCGGCGAGCCTCCAGCACGGCGGCTTCATCGGCCCCATCGGCAGCCAGGGCGCGCACCTTGATGCGGTCAATCACCACGTCAATGTCGTGTTTCTCGGTTTTCTTGAGCGCGGGCAACTGGTCAAACTCCAGCGCCTGCCCGTTGACCCGAAAGCGCACATAGCCTTGGGCCTGCATATCGGCAAACAGGTCCAGAAACTCGCCTTTTTTCTCGCGTGCCACGGGGGCCAGAATCATCAGCCGGGTGTCTGCCGGCAGGGCCAGCACGGTGTCCACCATCTGGCTCACCGTTTGGGCTTGCAGCGGCAGGTGGTGATCGGGGCAAAACGGGGTACC
>JAUXQA010000076.1 GCA_030683195.1 Rhodoferax sp.
GCAAGCGACACCCCACCCCAACCACCGACTTTGACTCACCCAAAAAAATTTGTATGAAAAAAATCCTCTGTGCCCTCGCTCTCTTGACGGCTTCACTGGGCGCACATGCCGAAACTGTCGGTGAAGTGAGCACCACGTTCAAGCTGCTGAGCCCCAACGACAAAATTGTGGTGGATGTGTTTGATGACCCAGAGGTCGAGGGCGTGTCGTGCTATTTATCGCATGCCAAGACGGGTGGCTACAAAGGTGCACTGGGGTTTGCGGAAGACACATCAGATGCAGCGGTGGCGTGCCGCCAGGTCGGACCGATCTCGTTCAAGGGCAAGATCGACAAACAGGACGAGGTGTTCAACGCACGTTCGTCGTTTTTGTTCAAGCAGGTGCGGGTAGTGCGTATGGTGGACAGCAAGCGCAACACGCTGATTTATCTGGTGTATTCCGACAAGCTCATCGACGGCAGCCCCAAAAACAGCGTGACGGCAGTGCCGGTGCCAGCCACGCAGCCGATTCCCCTCAAGTAACCAACGAGCAGCGCCTTAGCTGCGCTGACGAACTGCCTCATAGAGGCAAACGCCACTGGCCACCGACACATTCAGGCTTTCTACGGCCCCACGCATCGGAATGCTCACCAATTCATCACAGGTTTTGGCGGTGAGCTGACGCATGCCATCGCCCTCGGCCCCCAGCACCAGCGCCACCGGGCCCTTGAGGTCGGCCTGGTAAATGGTTTTGGTGGCGACATCGCTGGTCCCAATGACCCAGATGTCGCGCTCTTTGAGCTCATTGAGGGTGCGGGCCAGGTTGGTCACCATGAAATAAGGCACGGTCTCCGCCGCCCCGCTGGCTACCTTGGCCACGGTGGCGTTGATGCCCGCGGCATTGTCTTTGGGGGCGATGACCGCGTGCACACCCGCGCCGTCGGCCACCCGCAAGCAGGCACCCAGGTTGTGCGGATCGGTCACGCCGTCCAGCACCAAAATCAGGGGCTGCTCGCGCTCGGCCACGGGTTTGTCGGCCTGCGCGGCCTCCAGGCGCTCAAGCAACTCGTCAAGCGAATGCACCTGCGCGAGTTCCTCCACGCGGGCAGCCACGCCCTGGTGCCCATGGCCGCCACACAATTTAGCCAGGCGGTCGCTGTCGGATTCGATCAGCCGACACCCCATGTCTTTGGCTTTGTCAATGAACTGGCGCATGCGCGCGTCGCGGCGTGTAGGCTCGAAATAGATCTCGATGACGGATTTGGGCGCCGTTTTAAGGCGAACACCCACGGCGTGAAAGCCGAATAAAACTTTGGATGAAGACATAGCGTCATTATCACGGCTAGGCGATATATTCAAAATACATAGCTACCCAGGCAGTTAAGTCGCCGGCTAGAGGCCAAAAAAGCAATCAAACGTCGGCCGTGGTATCCAAAACCCGACCCGCTTCAATAGTGATACAGCGTGCGCAACGGGCAGCAATGGCGCGGTCATGGGTGACCAGCACCAAGGTAGTGCCCAACTCACGGTTCAAATCAAACATCAGCTCCATCACCTTCTCGCCGGTGGCGAAATCCAGGCTGCCAGTGGGCTCGTCGGCCAGCAACAGGGCCGGCTTGACCACAAAGGCGCGAGCCAGCGCCACACGCTGCTGTTCCCCCCCGCTCAACACCTTGGGGTAATGACCCAGCCGCTCCGACAAACCGACCCGGGCCAGCATCTCGGTGGCGGCAGCGCGGGCATCACGCCGATCGGCCAATTCCAGTGGCAGCATGACATTCTCCAGCGCGGTGAGGTTGCCCAGCAGCTGGAAGCTCTGAAACACAAAACCCACCTTTTGCGCCCGCAGTCCCGCCCGCTCGTCCTCGTTCAAGTCGAACAGATCTTGCCCGGCCAGGCGCACGGTGCCCCGGGTAGGTGTATCCAGTCCGGCAATGATGGACAAGAGCGTGCTCTTGCCAGAGCCAGAGGCGCCGACAATGGCCGCTGTTTCCCTCGCGTTCAGGGAGAAATCAATATCGCGCAAAATGTCAAGCGTGCCCGTGGAATCAGTCACCGACTTGAAAACGTGCTCTACAGAAATAATTGAATCAGACATGAGGCTCTCTTTGTATCGACGACACTTTATCGCAGCGGCCGTATCGGCCGTTGCTGCGGGGATATCTGCCACCTCGGGCGCAGCCGTGGTAGCCAAGCCAGCCCGAACCATTTTGGTCGTGGGTGACTCGCTCAGCGCAGAGTACGGCCTCAAGCGGGGCACGGGCTGGGTCGCGCTGATGGAGCAGCGCCTGAAAGACAGCAAGCTCACTGCCACGGTCGTCAATGCCAGCATCAGCGGCGACACCACCTCGGGTGGGCGTGCCCGGCTGGCCACCCTGCTGGCCCAGCACCGCCCCACGCACGTGGTCATTGAGCTGGGGGGCAACGATGCCCTGCGCGGCCTGCCACTGCAACTCACCGAAGACAACCTGACCTTCATGACCCAAGCTGCCCAAAAGGTAGGCGCCCGCGTCTTGCTGGTGGGCATGCAGGTGCCGCCCAACTATGGCCGGGACTACGGCGCACGCTTTGCCGCCTTGTTTGCCGATGTGGCCAAAGCCAACAAAGCGGCACTGGTGCCGTTTTTGCTGGAAGGTGTAGCCAACGAATCAGGGGCTGCGAGCAGCACGCGCATGTTCCAGGCCGACCGAATTCACCCCAGAGAAGAAGCCCATCCCATCATGCTGGCCAATGTATGGCCTGAACTCAGGAAACTACTGCAATGAGCTTGACCACCATGAGCGCTGCGGACCTCATCAGTCAACTTCACGAGTTCGATACCGTCATTGATGCGCGCAGCGAAGGCGAGTTTGACGAAGACCACTTGCCCAGGGCCATCAATTGGCCCACGCTCAACAACGATGAACGCCGTGAGATTGGCACACTCTACAAGCAGGTCAACGCCTTCGAGGCCAAAAAGCGTGGCGCAGCCATTGCTGCGCGCAATATCGCCGGTCACATCGACCGCGAGGTGATTGACAAGCCCAAAGACTGGAAGCCCCTGGCTTACTGCTGGCGTGGCGGCAAACGCAGTGGATCGCTGTCGCTCATCCTGTCCGAGATCGGCTTTCGGGTGACGCTGCTGGAAGGCGGCTACAAAGCCTTCCGGGCGGCGGTGGTGGCCGACATTCCGCGTTGGGTGAGTGGCCTGCAGTTTCGCGTGATTTGCGGCACCACCGGCTCGGGCAAAACCCGGCTTTTGCAGGCGCTGAGCGCCCAGGGAGCGCAGGTGATTGACCTGGAAGCCCTGGCCAACCACCGCAGCTCCGTGTTGGGCGCGATCCCGGGGCAGCCGCAACCCACCCAAAAGCGATTTGACACGCTGGTGTGGGATGCCTTGCGCAGGCTGGACCCCACCCGCCCGGTCTTCATAGAGAGCGAGAGCAAAAAGGTAGGCAATGTGGCGGTGCCGGTCTCTTTGATCGAGGCCATGCGCCAGAGTCCTTGCCTGAATCTGGTGCTGCCGGACGCCGAGCGGGTGGCGCTACTGATGGAAGACTATGATTTTTTTGTGCGGGACGTAGAGCATTTTTGCAACCGGCTGGAGGTGCTGATCGAATTTCGGGGCAAGGTGGTGGTCGATGGCTGGACAAGCCTGGTGCGGGCCGGCAATATCGAGCCGGTCGTGCAAGAGCTGCTCACCCAGCACTACGATCCGGTGTATTTGCAATCCATGCGACGCAACTTCAAACAGTTTGAAGGCGCAAAAATAATAGCGCCTGACGATCATTCAGTGCCGGCTATGGCCCGATTAGCTCAACAATTGTTTGAGGAAACCGCATGAAGAAAGCAGCCTGGATCGTGGGTGTGCCCGTGGTGGCTCTGGGTGCCTATTTGAGTCTCTGGCCCGTGCCCATTGAGCCGGTCGCCTGGGTTTCCCCGGCAGCACCGGGATACACCGGCATGCACGCCGTGAACACCAAACTGGCGGGCCTGAACCTCATTGCACTGGGTACCGAAGAAGGCCCGGAACATATCGTGATTGCCAAAGACGGCAAGCTTTACACCACGGTGGCCAGCGGCAACATCTTGCGCATGAACCCGGACGGGTCGGCGCAAGAAGTATTTGCCAATACCGGTGGTCGGGTGCTGGGCTTTGATTTTGATGCGAGTGGCAACCTGATCGCCGCCGATGCGGTCAAGGGCCTGCTGTCGATCAGCCCGGATCGCAAGGTCACGGTCCTGACCGACAAGGTCGGGACCGATCCGATTCGCTATGCCGACGCGGTGATCGTGGCGCGCAACGGCAAGATGTACGTGAGTGATGCATCCACCCGCTTTGCCCCGGCAAGTTGGGGCGGCACCTTTGAGGCCAGTGTGCTCGATATTCTGGAACAGTCTGCCACGGGGCGAGTGCTGGAATACGACCCGTCGACCGGGACCACCCGCATCGTGGCACGCGGCATGAGCTTTGCCAATGGCGTCGCCCTGAGCCAAGACGAGCAAACCCTATTTGTCAACGAAACAGGCAAATACCGGGTGTGGAAAATTTCAGTGTTGGCGAATGACCTCGACGTCACTCAGGGAAGCCCCTTGGCCAGCGTGCTGCTGGACAACTTGCCGGGTTATCCGGACAACCTGATGCGGGGCCTTGACGGCAAGATCTGGCTGGGTTTTGCAAAACCACGAAACCCCACCATTGATAAAATGGCCAGCCAAACGTTCATGCGCAAGCTCACATTGAGGCTACCACGGGCCATGTGGCCCATACCCCAAGCTTATGGACACGTTATCGCGTTCACGGAAAATGGACAGATAGTGGCAGATTTGCAGGACCCTTCAGGCGTCTATCCGGAAACCACAGCGGTAACGGAAACGAAAAACAGGCTCTATGTTCAGAGCCTGCATGCGAAGGGCTTGGGCTGGCTGCCCAAATAAGGCTCAGGTTGTAGCAGGAGCGTCCGGGCCAGCTTCTGTTGGCTCATCAGAGGAATCATCATCCGGCGCCCCCTCTTCACCGCCCTCGCCTACCTTGCGGTCAGCCTTGTGCTTGAGCTTGTCCTCTTTCTTTTTCTTCTTGGCCAGTTCTTTCTGACGCTTCTCGTAACCGTAGTTGGGTGTTGCCAAAGTATGCTTTCTGTAGTTGAAGACACTTTACCATTTGAAGGCCGGTGCCCGGCACTCGCAGCGCAACTTATTTGGCGATTCAGGCCGGCGCCACGGGGTCATCAAGCCAACGCACCGAGCCACGGTAGGCATGCCAACTGGCGTGCCCCAGCCAGGGGCCGATAAACAGCAATCCCAAGCCCCAGGGAACGAGGGCAATCATCACCAGTGAAGTCAGCAAGACGCCCCACAGCAGCATCACGGCCACGTTGCCAAATACGACCTGCAGGCTGGTGATGGCGGCAGAGATGGCGTCGGTGTCCCGATCCAGAATCATCGGTATGGACACCACAGCAATGGAATAGACCAGACCGGCAAACACGCTGCCCACCACCATGTAGACCACCAAAAACTCCCAGTTCTCAGGGTTGAAGATGGCCTTGATGACACCCGTGGTCGATGGCATGCCGGTATTGAAGAACACCGCAAACACCACCAAAGACGCCCTGCCCCAAAGTAGCTCCAGAACGATCAACACCAGAACCAGCATGCCCATGCTGCGCACATGGCTGTCCCAGCAGGTCAAGGATGCGCCCAATTCCGGCGACTCGCCTTGTTCACGCCGGCGACTGACCTCGTACAAACCCATGGCCAAAAATGGGCCGATCAGCAGACATCCGGAAGCAATCGACATGGCGTACTCGGGTTTGCTGCGAAACACAGCGCCCAGAACCAACGCCATGGATAGGAAGCAAAATCCATAAAAAAGACCAATACCCTTGGCCGCTATCAAGTCACGCCACCCAGATTGCAGCCAGAGAAAAGGATCATTTAGACGCAACGCAATAATTTCCTTGAGTGGTTCCTCACTGGGAGGCGGCACGTAAGGCGCCGGAGCGGTCAAAGGCACATCCGACGCCCCTGAGTCCGAGGCGGTGCGGGCTGTTGAATCGCTGGCTTTGTTCATGAGCGCCAGTCTATCGACTACCTGGCGCCGTGGCTACTCAGGAAAACACTCAGTCAGCGCAGACTTTGCGCAAGCGCATGGGCGATGTCAGCCTTCAAGTCAGCGGCTTCCTCCAACCCCACCGAGAAGCGAACCAGAGTGCCTTGTTTGATACAGGCGGGCCACACGCTGCGCATGGCAGCAAGTTCGTAAGGCACCACCAAACTGGCCGGACCGCCCCAGCTGTAGCCAATTTTGAACAATTGGAGCGCATCACAGAACTTGTCTACCCGCGCTGATCCGAAGGCAGGATCGAAAACCACACTGAACAAACCCGCAGCACCCCCAAGGCCAAAGTGGCACAGCGCTCGCCAGTGGACATGTCCCGGCGAATCGGGCAACGCCGGATGCAGAACCTGCGCAAACTCAGGTTGAGCAAGGCACCACTGTGCCAGCGCGCGGGTGGTTTCATCATGCGCGCGGTAGCGCAGCGACATGCTGGGCAGAGACCGCAAAACGGCCTCCACATCGTTGGCTCCCACGCCAAAACCCAGGCGCATGTGGGTCAACTTGAGCCTCATGTGCAGCGAGGCGTCCCGGGTGATGACACTGCCCATTAGCACATCGCCGCCACCGCTGGGGTACTTGGTCAGGGCATGCACGGAAATATCAACGCCTAAAGCGGGAGCGCTACCCGGCATCAAGTCAAAAGGAGCAAAAGCCAACCCCGCACCCCAGGTGTTATCCAGCGCCGTCAAGACGCCCCGCGCTTTGCACACCCGCACCATCTCGCGCAAATCGGGAAACTCCAGCGTGACCGAGCCCGGGGCTTCCAACCACACCAAACGAGTATTTTGGCCGATTCGGGACACCAGATCCTGCGGACTCATGGGATCGTAATACTGGTGAGTGATCCCCCAGGATTTGAGCTCACCCTCGACCAGAGCCTTGTTGGGGCCGTAGGCGTTATCCGGAAGCAGGACCTCGTCACCGGTGCGAAGCAGCGACAGGGCAACAATCGCAACAGCGGCCAGGCCGCTGGGCAAAAGCAAGCACTGCAGGCCGCCCTCCAGCGTACACAGACGCTCCTCCAGCATGTAAGTCGTCGGGGTGCCGTGCAGACCGTAGGTGTAGGCCGACTTGTCTTTCCACTCAAAGTTGCGCATCGCGGCAACATCGGGAAAAATCACGGTGGACGCCTTGAAAACACCAGGCTGAGGCGCAACAAACCCCTCAGGTGGCTTGTACGGGTGGTGAATCAGCGCGGTAGTGAGGCTGGTCATGGAGGACTCCGGGCTCAGACGCTCCACTTCTGGATCAGCTGCTCCGGCCGCAGAGAATCGTAGCTTTCAAAAGGCTGGTGAATCCAGGGGTTGGTGGGCAGGAACTCCACCGAGTAGTCAGGATTAAAAATCGACAAACCCTTGGTCCAGATCACGGCGCTGCGCAACTCTGTGATGGGGGCGTAGTTGTTCTTGAGCTGCTGGATCACGGCATTCAGCGTGTGGCCTGAATCCGCCAGGTCGTCCACCAGCAAAACCTTGCCAGCGATCTCGCCTTTGGGGGTTGTGATGTAGTGGGCAATATCCAGGTTGCCCTGCACAGTACCTGCTTCTGACCTGTAAGAACTGGTGGACATGATCGCCAGCGGCTTGTCAAACACACGAGACAAAATGTCACCCGGACGCATACCACCCCGGGCAAGACACAAAATCGTGTCGAACTCCCAGCCGGACTGATGGATTTTGATGGCCAGTTTTTCAATCAGGTTGTGGTACTCGTCGTAGCTCACATACAGGTGCTTGCCGTCTTCTGTCAACATGATTTTACTCCTTAATTAATAGCCATCCAGGCTTTAAATACGCCGGCTAGAAGCCTATTTTGTTAATAATTAGTGATTATTTCAGTCTGCCAGGTACGGATGGCGCATCATGATGGTGTGATCGCGGTCAGGGCTGGTCGACACCATGTGAATGGGAACACCGGTGATTTGCTCAATGCGTTGCAGGTACAAACGCGCATTGACCGGCAATTTGTCATATTGCGTCACACCCACTGTGCTGTCAGTCCAGCCTTCAATGGTTTCATAAATCGGGACGCAGCGCTCAATGTCATCCGCACCCATGGGCAGAATGTCCACCACTTCACCATCCAGCTCGTAACCTGTGCACAGCCGCAATTCTTTCAAGCCGTCCAGCACATCCAGCTTGGTGATACACAAACCCGTCAAGCCATTGACCTGAGCGGACCGCTTGAGCAACGCGGCATCAAACCACCCACAACGTCGGCTGCGTCCGGTGGTCACGCCTTTTTCAGCGCCGATGGTACTCATGTGGTAACCCGGTGTGCCCGGGACTTCCCAATCCAGCTCAGTGGGGAACGGGCCGCCACCAACGCGTGTGCAGTAGGCCTTGGTAATGCCCAGGATGTAATGCAACATGCCGGGGCCAACACCCGATCCCGCAGCCGCATTCCCAGCCACGCAATTACTGGATGTCACATAGGGGTAGGTACCGTGATCAACATCCAGCAGGGTGCCTTGGGCGCCTTCAAACAAGAGGTTCGCGCCTTTAAGATGTGCCTCGTTGAGCTCGCGCGACACGTCCGCCATCATGGGCTTTAGCAACTCGGCGTGGCGCATGGCTTCGTCAAATACGGCCTGGAATTGCACCTTGCCATCGGCCATATAGGGCACCAATGTCGGACCAAAGTCAAACTGGGCAGAACCCAGGTATGACGTGAGCACATGGTTGTGCAGATCAAGCAACTCACGCAGCTTGGTCGCAAAACGCTCGGGGTACTTCAGGTCTTGCACGCGCAATGCACGCCGCGCTATCTTGTCTTCATAAGCCGGGCCAATGCCGCGTCCGGTGGTACCAATCTTGGCATTGCCGCCTTTCTCTCGTGCGGCCTCACGGGCAACATCCAACGCCGCATGAAACGGCAGAATCAGCGGGCAGGCTTCGCTGATTCGCAAGCGCGAACGCAGTTCAACCCCGACCTTCTCAAGTCCTTCAATCTCTTCAAACAGCTTGGCCGCTGACAGCACCACGCCGTTGCCGATATAGCAGCGAACGCCCGGCCGCATGATGCCGCTGGGGATCAGGTGCAAGGCTGTTTTGACGCCATTGATCACCAGCGTGTGGCCTGCGTTGTGCCCGCCTTGAAAGCGGACAACACCTTGTGCACTTTCAGTCAGCCAGTCGACCAGCTTGCCCTTGCCTTCATCACCCCACTGGGTGCCCACGACGACGACGTTGCGTCCTTTGGTTGCGATCATTTTTACGTTTGTTCCAATTATTGGGAAATAGCTTGTACCACCCACTGCTGCGCAACCTGAATCAGCTCGCGATCGCAATGGAACTCATCAACTTCACTCTCATGCCCTGGCAGCACGCACACCACCGTCTCACCCCGGGAGCGCAGACTGGCAATAACGGCCGTCAAATCAGCAGCATCGCGCCAAGGCGCCCTGATTGCCGCGTGTAAAGGACGCGCCGGCAAGACGCTGACCAGGGCTTTGATATCCAGGCTGAAGCCAGCAGCTGGCCTGTTGCGGCCAAAGACAGCGCCAACCTCGTCGTATCGCCCACCGCGCACCAACGCGTCGCCCGCGCCTTGCGCATAAATGGCAAAACGCGCACCCGTGTAATAGGCGTAGCCCCGCAGATCCGACAAATCAAAGGTGACCTGGGTCCCGGTGAGCCGGCTGGCAAACCACTTCAAGCTTGACAGCGCCTCACGCACAGCCGGCAAAGGCTGCAGCATCTTTTCAGCCTCATCCAGGACAGTGCTATCGCCATACAACTGCATCAGTGCAAGAAGATCCTGACGCACTACAACAGGGAAATTTTTGGCCAGTGCAGACAGCTCGCTGCTGTCTTTGGCTGCCAGCGCGGCATGGATAGCCGCAAGCTGCTCGCTGCTTAACAACAAGCCGTCCAGCAGAGCACGCACAATGCGGGCATCCGCCATGTCCACACTCGGAGAGCTCACGCGCGCGCGGTTGAGGCAGTCAAGGGCCAGCAATAGAACTTCTAGATCAGCCTCACGGCCGGCGTGGCCGTAAATTTCAGCACCTAGCTGCAAGGGCTCCCGCGTCGCATGGGGTACACCCGGGCGGGTGTGCAGTACCGGACCGCAATAACACAGACGTGTCACCCCTGGACGGTTCAGAATGTGTGCATCAATGCGGGCAACCTGAGGCGTGCTGTCAGCACGAAGCCCCAAGGTACGTCCTGAGAGTTGATCCACCAATTTGAAAGTTTGCAGGTCAAGCGCTTCTCCAGCGCCCGTGAGCAATGATTCAAGATGCTCCATCATGGGAGGCATGACTAATTCGTAGCCATAGCATCGCGCCATGTCCAGCAGCTCGCGACGAAGTTCCTCGATGTGACGCGCTTCGCACGGCAAGACATCGGCAATGTGATCAGGCAGTACCCAAGCAGACATGTGAATTTGGGAGGCTGTTAAAAACGTGATTTTACCGGGCTTGAGAGCCGAAAA
>JAUXQA010000077.1 GCA_030683195.1 Rhodoferax sp.
CGCTCACTGGGGCAGCCGCAGTTCAGGTTGATCTCGTCATAGCCCCACTGTTCACCCAGGCGTGCACAGTGCGCGAGATCGGCAGGCTCACTGCCACCGAGTTGCAGCGCCACCGGGTGCTCTTCCACGTTGCAACGCAAATGGCGCGCCACATCGCCGTGGATCAAGGCGCCGGTGGTCACCATTTCGGTATAAAGCAAGGCGCGACGGGACAACAAACGATGGAAATAACGACAGTGGCGGTCAGTCCAGTCCATCATCGGTGCCACACTCATACGCCATGCACTGTACGGCTCGCTTTTTCCAATGAAATGGGGAATCTCCGGGGTTGTCTGATTCACGCTGATATGCCTACTTTTAAACTCATTTGATGCAACGAGTGCAACAAGACACGTCATGCTGCACCGCTATGGGTTTAATTCTCGCACGTAGACATACAACAAAAAGCGTCAAGCCGACCGCACGACGACACCAAGGCTGGTAACACTTTCGCTATATCAACAACTGTTAGCAACCCCGTTTGGCCAGAAATCAGAAACTGTGGCGCACACCCATGCCAAAACCAGTCTGGGAAGCACCTGCCACCGGTGTTGCACCCGCGGCCGCATTGCTGACCGATAAGGCCAAAGTGCCGTCGTTCGCTATATGTCCTGCAGTGGCAAAGACAGCCGTTCGTTTGGACAGGTTGTAGGTTCCCCTCACCGCAAACAGCGTAGCGCCGTTATTGCTGTTGCTGTAGTCTTGCTTGAAGACTTGGGCGTCAATGCCGAACTGCGGGCTCATGGCATATGCAGCGCCCACGTACAAAAGACTGCTGCGCGGCGTAGTCGCGCTGGCGTCGTTGCGGCGCGCTATCACGCCCGCGCCGAGCTTGAGTGCGCCGTTGGGCTTGAACCAGCCTGCGACTGTTGATCGCCGGTCTTTCATTGCGCTGCTGGTCAAGCCCGCGAAAGCGCCGGGGCCGCCGTGTATCTCGTCGATTGCTGCAGCAACACCCCACTGAGCGGTGTTGTACTTGGCCAGAACTGACCATTGACGGCAGGCACTCGAATCAGTGTCGCTTTCTCCCGGGCAATTGGTCCCGGCAGGGCTGGGGCCTGCATTCACTGCGTCACGACCAAAGCTGTAGGTTGCACCAAACGACCACGCCCCAAAATCGCCACGATAGGCCAGAGAATTGTCCGTGCGTGCATTGGGCAGATAACTGTCAAGCGACCCGGAACCAAACATGTTGGGCCCCAGAATGTCAGCATCCAACTGTGACCAGAACATCATGGAGTATTGTCGGCCCAGCGTGAGTGCTCCCCACTCGCTGGTGAGGCCTACATACGCCTGTCGGCCAAACGCGCGACCACCCTGGTTCAGCGCGCCATTGTCAACGCCGAACCCTTGTTCAAGCGTGAAAACGGCTTTAAGACCACCACCCAAATCTTCCGACCCGCGAAAACCCAGCCGCGAAGGCGCAGAGCCAGTCAGGCCCGGCATTCTGGTCAGATTGGTGCCAGATGTACCGATATTGTTGAGGCGCTCGACGGAGGCGTCCAGGACGCCGTAAAGATTGACCGTCTGGGCCTGGATCGCCGAGCCAGCCAAGGCGCACAGCGCCAACGCGCAAAATTCTTTTTTCATGGGATTTGTCTCCTGTTATTGATGAAATGTCCGGGGGGGGAGGGATTAAAGAGTGGCTACGTCCAGTCTTTTTTGGCAGCGTCGGTCGCAGCCACTGAATAAAAAGCACTCGGCGCATTGCGCGTCTGCATGAAGTCTTCCAGGCTCTGACCGCGCATGGCCGCGTAGATGTGAAGGTTGGATACGCCCAGCACAGCGCCCAGCTTTTCGAGGCCAAAGAAAATGGCGCCAAAGCGAATCAAGCCTTGCCAGTCGCGACGACGCAAAAGGTCTATTTCCACAACGTTCAGCCGGGCGCGGGCATAGCTGGACTCTTCGTCTTGCAAAAATGCCTGTCGATGTTCGGGCAGCCTCATTTCACGCAGAAACTTATTCAGCCGGTAGGCCTTGACACTGCGCTCCAGGTCGAAGGGATAAGTACCCTCCAGGCGCTCGGCACCCTTCAACTGCTCGGCCATACGAACACTATGCCGTGCGGCCTCGCCGGCCACTGCAGGGGCAGCATTGTTCTCATAAATGGCGGTGGCGATTCCCGTCATGGAGGGCAAATAATAGGTCTGGTGAATCTTTGTGACCTGGGCTGACAAGGCGCCACGCATGATCAGCCACATGATGACTTCGGCACCTTCCAGGCCGCCGAGTTCGGCATATTCAGCCTGCGTCATTTCGGTCAGGCGCACAGGATCTTTCTCAATGAGGTCGAGGAATCGCGCATCCCAAGCGGGACTATTGAACCCCGCACGTTCACCGTGCACTTGGTGCGACAGTCCGCCCGTGGCCACGATCACGACATTCAAGTCTTCCGGGTAACTCTCTATGGCACGGCGAAGCGCCTGGCCCAACTTGTAGCAGCGCGAAGCTGATGGCAGAGGAAACTGCAACACACCCACTTGCAGGGGCACCACCTTGACCGGCCATTCAGGCTCATGCGGGCACAGCATGGACATGGGTGAAAAGCAGCCGTGATCCAGTGCTTTGTCCTGAAAGAACGACATATCGAATTCATCGGTCACCAACGATTGACCAATATGACGGGCCAGAGCCGTGTGGCCTGGCAAGGGTGGAAGCGAGCGTGCACCACCTCCTTCGTCAGCCACCGGGTAGCTGTCCCCGATGCCCAAAGCGAAGGCTGAATAATGGTCAAAAAAGAACGAGGTGATGTGGTCGTTATAAATTACGAACATCACATCCGGCTTCTTGTCTTTGACCCAGGACCTTACCGGCTCAAAGGCCGCAAAAATGGGACCCCAGACAGGGTCATCCTTTTGGTTTTTGTCAAAGGCAAAGCCAATAGTTGGAGTGTGGGAGCAGGCGATTGCGCCAATGATCTTAGCCATGGTGTGTGCAATCTCTCTGGTTAGTCCAAAGCAGCTTTGGATCGCAGGATGACCGCCGCTTGTCGCGCTGATTCGGCCTGGATGTACTGATTGAACTGCTCACGCGTTGGCGTGAAGGATTCGTAACCAAAGGAGATGAACTTCTCTCGGACATCAGGCTCAGCGAGCGCCTTTTCAATGTCGCGCTGTATCTTGTCCGCCACAGTTGCAGGCAGCCCCCTCGGTGCAGCGATGGCAGTCCATCCGCCAACCTCGAAGTTGGCAGGGCCTCCCGCCTCGGTGACCGTTGGCACGTCCTTGAATGCGGCGAGCCGTCGGGGTGCCGCGATAGCCAGGTATTTGAGTTTTCCGGCGCGGTACAAGGGGCCAGCTGTGGCACTTGTGCCCAAGGCATAGGCCAACTCCCCCGTGGCGACGCCGGTATAGAGTTGGCTTGTTTCCTTGTAAACCACATGCTGGGTATCGATGCCGGTCACTGAATCAAACAGCGCCGAACCCAAGTGCACAGGGTTACCAACAGACCAGGAACCATAGTTCAGCTTGCCAGGATTGGCCTTGGCATCCGCAATGAGGTCTTTGACACTTTGGTACTTGCTATTGGACGCCGTGGTGAAAAAGAAATACGTCTTGAACAACGGCAGCAAAGTGTCAAAGTTGTTCTTGGGATCGTAGGGCAGCTTCTTGAACAAGTGCGGGTAAGCGGTCAAATGCACGTTGTCGAGTTGAATCAGGTCATGCCCATCGGTAGCCCCGCGCTTGAAGGCATCAATGGCAATAAAACCATTTCCACCGGGGCGGTTTTCAATGACAACTGGCTGCCCCCACGCTCTGGACAGCTTGTCTGCCACCATGCGGGCCACGCCTTCGGGGCCACTACCGACCGGAAAGGGCGTGATGATGCGAACCGGCTTGCTGGGAAACGTCTGGGCATGGGCATTCAACGCGACCAACAACGCAAGCGCCAAAAAGCCAGCAGATTTTTTACTCATTTTTGAATCCTGTTTTCTGATTTAGATCAATGGAAGGGTGAAACGTGAGCGATTGTCGAAACTCGCAGATCACTTGCACAGATGCCAGGAACCAATGCGCGATAACATGCGGTTATCGCAATCACTTACCCTTGGCCCATGAAACTGAATGCCTTGAACGCTCTGGTTGTAGCCATTGAAGAGGGGAGCTTGCGCAGTGCAGCGCGCCGCCTGAAGGTATCCCAGCCAGCATTGAGCAAGATGGTGCGAGAGTTGGAAGTCGAACTGTCCGCAACTCTGCTGGTGCGAACATCGCAAGGCGTGATGCCGACCGTTCAAGGCCAAGTGCTTTTTGAACATGCACAGAAAATAACCAAAGAGCTTCGCGCCGCGACAGACAAGATCCTCCAACTGGGCGGAGACATGCGTGGCGTGCTTAACATCGCTGCAGTGCCTGTGGCGGTGATGCTCGTCATGCCTGAAACCCTGCGCACGTTCGGAAAAGAGTTCCCGAACATTCGGCTGAGGATCAGCGAGGAACTCTTTGTCGAACAACTGCAGCGCCTGCGAAGCGGCCAGGTGGACATCGTGGTTGGCGGCATTCCGGAAGGTTTGGCAAGTGGAGAGTTCGTGACTGAGGAATTGATCCAGACGACTATGGTCGTGGTCGTACGCAAGGGAAGCCCTCACGCTCAAGCGACAAACTTGTCGCAGCTGGTGCAAGCCAAATGGGTTTACACAAATGCAGGCACCGACACGGGCTATGCCAAACGGCTGTTCGAAAAACACGGCCTGCCTGCACCGGCTGTGGGCGCCGTTGTGAATTCCACGCTGACCTTGCTCGCACTTGTTGGGTCTAGCGACTATGTGGGTCTGTTACCGGAGCAAATCGCCAGACATCCACTTGCTGCGCCCTACATCAGCCTGGTTCCATTGATCGAGCCGGGCCTTGCGCTGACGGTCGGGGCGATTGTTTTGCGCGATGCAGTCGTATCACCAGCCATCCGTCATTTCATTCGGCATTTGCATCGCGCTGCACACTGACAGCAAGACACGCCTTGAGCGCAGTCAACCGCCGGGTTTGACCATCGGCCAATTGCGGCGCGCCCACTCACTCATGCCCCCATCGACATAGCGCACATGGGCATAGCCTTTTTCACGCAGGGCCCGCAGGGTGGCGCTGGAGCGGTTCTGGGTGTTGCAGATCAACAGCACTGGCTTGCCGTCGGCTGGGGGAATCTCGGACAAGCGGGTGCTCATTTGGCGCATGGGCAAGAGTTGCACACCTTTGGCGACACCAGTGGCATGCTCTGACGGTTCACGGATGTCGATCAGCACCACCCGCCCAGCCTCGTGCTCAGCACGGGCAAAGTCCAGACTTACGACGTCAGACTTGGCTACCGACTCGCTGCAGGCTGCAAGGCCAAGGCCCAAACTTAAAAGCACCAGAGACAGTGATCGGCGCGTGAGGGTAAATGAGTTCAAGTTGTTTCCCAAAAAATGAAACTGAATCATATAAGCAGTCGCATATATATATCAGGCCGCGCTTGAGTCCCCGCATTTAACCGTTGGTCGCCAGACTCAGCCGGGCGGTGCGCAAAACAGGCCGTTGACGTCGGTATAAGCCATCCAGACAGCCCAAACGGCGCTGGCCGCCAGCGCCAACCCGGCCACGCGCACTCCCCAGCTCCCGGCACCCGCGCTACCCAGGCGCAGCCATAGCCATGGACCGGCCATCATGGCCACACTGGTTCCGAGTACAAACAAAGCCATCACGATGGCCCCCTGCCAGGCACTGCCAGTCAGCGCGGCGACCAGCAAGGCCGAATACAGCAAACCGCAGGGTAAAAAGGTCCACAGGGCACCCACAATCACAGGAACGCCACGCCCGCGTCCAAACGCAAGCGCCCGGGCGCCGGACCAGATCTTGCGTCCAAGCTGCTCCAGCCAGACGGGTTGCTCGGCCTTCCACATCAACAACAGGCCAAAGGCGAACATGGCCACATGAAAAAAGGTCCACACCGGTCTCAAGGCCACTGTTTGCACCGACAGCCAGCCAAACCCCTGCATGGACACCCCCACCACGGCACCCAGTCCGGAGTAGCCAATGACTCGGCCGAGCTGAAAACCCCAAAGGGCCTCATTTTTTCGCGGGCCTGCAGCCTGCCCCAAGCCTGCGCAAGCTGCGCCACACATGGCAACACAATGCGGACCACCGGCCAAGCCCATGAGAAGTGCGGTGACCGCTAGTGAGGTTTGCATGCCCGGGAGATTAAATAATTTTGGAAAACCGCGCCCGTGTGCGGTCTGTTTGCAAATACCGGTCAAACACCATGGCAACCGCTCGCACAAAAAACCAGCCCATGGCGGTAACCTGGATGCCGGCGTCATCCACAAGCACCAAACCCTGCCCGGCCAGTGTTTGCAGGGCCGTCAATTCGGAGGCAAAGTAGGTCTTGAAATCAACGAGGTAGGCCAACTCAATTGACTCAAACGAAACTTGCCCCTGGCACATCAGGGCCATGATGACGGCACGGCGAATCAGATCATCACGAGACAAAGCCAAGCCTCGCACCACCGGGAACTGGCCCTGATCGAGGTAGTCGTAATACTCTTCAAGTGTCTTGGCGTTCTGACTGTAGGTCGCACCAATGCGGCCAATGGACGACACGCCCAGCGCGATCAAATCGCAGTCTGGCTGAGTGCTGTAGCCTTGAAAATTGCGGTGCAGACGCCCTTGCCGCTTGGCCACGGCCAGCGAATCAGCGGGCAAGGCAAAGTGATCCATGCCAACATAAACATAGCCCGCAGCCATAAAGGCAGCCATGGATCGCGCAAGCATCGCCACCTTGGCGGGGGCACCTGGCAGCTCCAGCGTGTCAATTCGGCGCTGCGGCTTGAAACGCTCAGGCAAGTGCGCATAGGCGTACAGCGCGATTCGGTCGGGGCGCAACTCGGCCACCTGAGCCAGGGTGCGATCAAACGACTCCGGGCTTTGACGCGGCAAACCGTAAATCAGGTCGACATTGATCGACTCAAATTTGCGCTCCCGCGCCGCAGCAACCAATGCAAAAACCTGCTCAGCCGGTTGCACACGGTGCACGGCCTTTTGCACGTCAAGATCAAAGTCCTGCACGCCAAAACTCAGGCGGTTGAAGCCCAGCTCGGCCAGGGTATCCAGCCTGGAGGCGTCAATGGTACGTGGGTCAACTTCAATGGAATACTCCCCATCGGGTGCCAGCGTGAAGCTGCGCCGCAACATGGCCATCAACCCACGCAGCTCGTCATCCGACAAAAAAGTGGGGCTGCCACCGCCCAGGTGCAGTTGCGAAACCACTTGCCCCACTCCAAGCTGCTCAACATGCAGATCAACCTCGCGACTCAAATATCGCAGATACGGCCCAGCGCGATCATGGTGCTTGGTAATGATCTTGTTGCACGCGCAGTAATAACAAAGTGATTCACAAAAAGGAATATGAACGTAAAGGGACAAAGGCAGACGCATCCCCGCACCGCCAGTGCGTCGCAGTGTCAATGCCTGCTTGTAGTCTTCAGCGGTAAAAGCCTCAACAAAGCGGTCCGCGGTCGGGTAGGAGGTATATCGCGGCCCTGACACATCAAATCGGCGCAGCAGGTCTTCGGTAATCGGTTCTTCGGTGGCGGTAATCATGTCTTTCCTTGCAAGCTCACGCAATATGCCTCAACGTCACAAATATTTTCTTGATGTACGTCAAACCTCATAACATCACTAGCCCACAATTGATACACATCATGGACATCGGTCAAATGGTGACAAAATAGCCTCATGAACCCTCAAACAATAAAAGTGGCCTGCTCCAATTGCAACCTGAAGGAGCTGTGCATGCCAATTGGTCTGAGCACACATGAGCTTGAACGCATTGATGAAATCGTTGCAAGCCGGCGCACTATCAAGCGCGGCTCAACGCTGTTTCGCAATGGGGAAAAATTCAGCAGTCTTTATGCCATTCGCACAGGTTTCTTTAAGACTTGTGTGGCATCTGAAGATGGTCGGGACCAAGTGACCGGCTTCCAGATGGCAGGGGAAATCATTGGTTTGGATGGCATTGTGAACGACCGCCACACCTGCGATGCCGTTGCGCTTGAAGATGCCGAGGTGTGCGTTATGCCTTTTGACCGCATCGAGGAGTTGTCGCGTGAAGTGACCTCGCTGCAGCGCCATGTACACAAAATCATGAGCAGGGAGATTGTGAGGGAACATGGCGTGATGTTGCTTTTGGGTAGCATGCGAGCCGAAGAACGACTGGCAACATTCCTGTTGAACCTGGTTCAAAGACTGCATGCCCGCGGCTTTTCCCAGTCGGAGCTGATTCTCAGGATGACCCGAGAAGAAATCGGCAGCTATTTGGGTCTCAAGCTTGAGACCGTGAGCCGCACATTCTCGAAATTTGCGGAAGACGGCATCGTGGAGGTGAAACAACGCCACGTGCGCATTTTGAACACTGAAGCCCTGCGGGATATTGTCAACCCCAAAGCTTGCACCTGAGCGACTGGCGGCGCTGGCGACCGAACACAGACAATCAGCAGGAGCCCTGTTTGGGGCATCCGTCTGGCCGGCCATCGGCTGGCAGCGGACATTGATTCACCTCAAACGGTGACATCGACAACAAGGCCGTGAGCCCACTGGCGAGCATGCAGACTCCCCAGAATACGAAGAAAGCCAGGGTATAAACCCCTTCCGGCGACAAAGGCAGCGGCTGC
>JAUXQA010000085.1 GCA_030683195.1 Rhodoferax sp.
GCCATGCTGCAACGCCGCGCCTGGGGCGTGGAGACCTCTACCGCGCACATGGAGATCATTGGCCGGCGGCACTATGGCCGCAAAGCCGTGCCCGCTGGCGGCGGCGGCGGGCGCAGCGGCACACGTGAATTGCTCGACACCCTGCTGCTCTGGAACCCCCGGGTGCAACTTGATGCCCAGGGTAGGGCCACCGTGACCGTGCCCTTGAACGACGCACTCACCAGCTTCAAAATCATGGCCATCGCCGATGCCGGCACCGGCTTCTTTGGCACCGGCGACACCACCATCCGCACCACGCAAGACCTGCAGATTGTTGCCGGCCTGGCCCCGCTGGTGCGTGAAGAAGACCAGTTCCAGGCCCAGGTCACCCTGCGCAACACCACCCGCCAAGTGATGAAAGTGACCGTGACCGCCCGCGCCACCCTGCTCGACCTCAAGCCGAAAACCGTGGAGATTCCCGCTGGCGAAGCGCGCGAAGTGGCTTGGGATGTCAGCGCACCGGCGCAACTCACCCCAAGCCGGGTGGACGCGCTACTGTGGGAAATTGAAGCGAAAGACACCCTGAGCGGCGCGCGCGACGCACTCAAA
Source organism: Rhodoferax sp. (assembly GCA_030683195.1). Taxonomy (GTDB): domain Bacteria; phylum Pseudomonadota; class Gammaproteobacteria; order Burkholderiales; family Burkholderiaceae_C; genus Rhodoferax. The sequence goes on from JAUXQA010000085.1 coordinate 589, forward strand.
GTGCGCCAGCGCATCATTCCCCGCCTGCCCTTGACCGTGCAACAAGCCACGCTGGTCCAACTGGATAGCCCCTTCTCACTGCCCGTGGCGCCGCCTGCGGATGCCCTGACCGTCCGGGGTGGACTGAAACTGTCACTCAAACCCACGTTGTCAGACGGTCTGCCTGGCGTGCGCGACTGGTTCGCCAACTACCCGTTCGCCTGCCTGGAGCAAAAAGCCAGCCAGGCCATCGGCCTGCGCGACGTGGCACGCTGGCAAACCGTGGCTCGGCAGTTGCCCGGCTACCTGGACAGCGACGGTTTGGCCAGCTACTTTCCCCCAGCAGGTGGCGAGACCAACCGGGGCAGCGACACCCTGACCGCCTACCTGCTGGCCAGCAGCCATGAGGCCGGTCAGCTGAACCCCGCGTTTGCCCTGAGTGAGGCGGTGCGCGAGCCCATGGAGCGCGGCCTCATCGCGTTTGTGGAGGGCCGCATTCAACGCGAGTTCTGGAGCCCGCGCAAAGACCTTGATGTGCGCAAACTCGCAGCATTAGAGGCCCTGTCTCGCTATGGCAAGGCGCAGGGTCGCATGCTGGCCAGCATCACCCTGAGCCCCAACCAGTGGCCCACCCATGCGGTGATTGACTGGCTCAACATTCTCCAGCGCGTGCCCGATGCGCCCGAGCGCGACAAACACATCGCGCAGGCAAATCAAATTCTGAAAAGCCGTATCAGCACCCAGGGCACGCAACTGATCTTCTCCACCGAGAAAGACGACTACTGGTGGTGGCTGATGCAAAACGGCGACGTGAATGCTGCCCGCCTGATGCTGGCGGTCATGGACAGCCCGGCCTGGAAAGACGATATGGGCCGCCTGGCCACAGGCTTGCTGGGCCGCCAAACCAAGGGCGCCTGGCGCACCACCACCGCCAACCTGTGGGGAAGCTTGGCATTTGAGAAGCTTGCCGCAAGGTTTGATGCCACGCCTGTGACCGGCAGCACCCAAGCCACTAGCCGGGGCGGATCTACGAACGTTGACTGGGGCAAAAAGGGCATCAACCAAGACATGCTTCTGCCCTGGGCCACGCCCGCAAGCCAGGACAACTTGAAGGTGTCACACACGGGCACCGGCAAGCCCTGGCTTACGGTGCAATCGTTGGCAGCGGTGGACCTCAAAGCCCCTTTCAGTGCAGGCTATCAGATCAAAAAAACCATCACCCCGATGGAGCAAGCCAATAAAAGCCTGCCCGCCGGCAGTTACACCCGGGGCGACGTGCTGCGCATCACCCTGGAAATCAACGCCAGCGCCGACATGAGCTGGGCCGTGATCACTGACCCGGTACCCGGCGGCGCCAGCATTTTGGGCAGCGGTCTGGGGCGGGACTCGGACATCGCCACGCAAGGTGAGAAGACCAGCGGTGAAGGCTGGCCCGCGTTTGAAGAGCGCAGCTTTGAGGCATGGCGCGGTTACTACGCTTACCTGCCCAAGGGCATCACCCGGGTGCAATACACCCTGCGGCTCAACACCGCAGGTGAGTTCTCGCTACCGGCTTCAAGGGCAGAAGCCATGTATGCGCCCGAGATGTTTGGCGAAACACCCAACAGGCGAATCAGGGTGGAAGCAGCGAGGTAGAACCTGCTGCGGTCTTCTTGTATCGGGAACGCGGGCTGCCCCGTCACCCGCTAAACCGATTGGCGCAGGCCTTCCAACATGGCCTGCACGCACCGCCTTGCATCATCCAGCGCTGCTACCGCCTGGGTCTCGTCGTGCGGCAACGAGTCCATCGCGCCGTACAAGGCCCCCAGCACAATACGGGCAAGTCGCGGAGCCTCATGGCCAACAAAAATGCCTTGGGCCTGCAACGCCTGAATGCTGGCTTGCATCGCAACCAAGCCCTGACGCTGGCGGATCTCTCCCCACACCTTCATTCCCAGCACGGCGGGTGCCTCCACCAGCATGAGCCGACGCAAGGGCGCATTCGCCCCCGCCTGCAAAACGGTATCGATCAACGCCAAAAAGGCCTGCCATGGGAGGCCTCCACGCTCAAGAACCGCAACTTGCGCGGCCCCGGCCTGCTGCACCAGACGGGCATCAACCTGCTCCACAACCGCCGCAAACAAGCCCTTTTTATCGCCGTAATGGTGGTAGAGCGCGCCAGCGGTGACGTTGGCGTCGGCACAAATGCTGCCCACGGACGCCTTTTCGTAACCATACGCGCTGAACCACTCCAGTGCGGCGAGCTGCAGCGCGGCCTGGGTGTTGCTGGCGTTTTCCTTGCGGCCATCACGTTTGGGGGGAGTCTCGTTCACGTTGGAATTTTCCGGGTTCAGAAAAAATGCTGAACGGTGAGGATACCCTTTACAAACATAACGTGATTATGTATTCTCCAGGATTCACAACCTACTAATGAATCAACATGCACATTGCCGCCCAAATTCTTGTTGCACTGGTGTGCATCATTCACATCTACATCTTTTTGCTGGAGACTGTCCTGTTTCGGACCCGTGGAGCCAAGGTGTTCGGCATACCAAAATCAGAGATAGAGTCACGGGCCGTGGCCATGTCCAACCAGGGGCTCTACAACGGATTTTTGGCGGCTGCTTTGCTGCTGGGCTTGGTCTACCCCGACCCCGCCATGGCCAAAGGCTTTGCTTCATTCGGCCTGCTGTGTGTGGCCGTCGCGGGAATCTGGGGCGCGGTCACGGTGATGATCCGTGTGCTCTATATCCAGACCGTGCCAGCCGCCCTGGCATTGGCCGCCGTCTACCTGTTGTAGCGGCAGCCACAAGCCACATCAATAAGCCGGCATCAAACCAGGGTGGCCAACGCCGCAGGCGAAAAGTCGGACAACTCGGCCGTGCGGCCATCGCGCACTTTCACGGCCCAGTCCGGGTCGCTGATCAGGGCCCTGCCCACGGCCACCAGGTCAAAGTCGCCCCGCTCGAACCGGCGCAACAATTCGTCCAGCGAAGCAGGTTTGGATGATTCCCCACCAAACGAGGCGATGAACTCACCACTCAGTCCCACCGAGCCCACCGTAATGGTCGGGCACCCGGTGAGCTTTTTGGCCCAACCCGCAAAGTTCAGGTCGGAGCCTTCAAACTCCGGCTCCCAAAAGCGGCGCTGCGAACAATGGAAGATGTCGGCACCCGCGTCGGCCAGCGGCTGCAGCCAGGCGGCCATCTCGTCGGGCGTTTTGGCCATCTGCACGGTGTAATCCTGCTGCTTCCACTGCGACAGGCGGATGATCACCGGATAATCCGGTCCCACCTCGGCTCGCACGGCCTTCAGGATGTCTGCCGCAAAGCGCCCGCGTTGCACCAGGTCGCTGCCGCCATAGCGGTCATCGCGCAGGTTGGTGGCCGACCAGAAAAACTGGTCGATCAGGTAACCATGGGCGCCGTGCAACTCAATGGCATCAAACCCCAGCCGCTTGGCGGCGCCCGCGGCACGGGCAAATGCCGCAATGGTGTCGGCAATGGCTTCGTCGGTCATGGGCTCACAAAACTTCTTGTTTGGTGAGGAAAAACCGGACGGCGAATCCCAGGGCAGAGGCGGCTTCCATTCGGTGCGCCGGTTGGGTATGGCCCCTACGTGCCAGAGCTGGGGCGCCATCAGGCCGCCCACGCTGTGCACGGTGTTAATGACGTTTTGCCAGCCAGCCAGCGCGTCGTCACCCCAAAACCGGGGCACATCGGGGTCATTGGACGACGCAGGCCGCTGCACCACGGTGCCCTCGGACACGATCAAACCCACGGCTGCGCTGGCACGCGCACGGTAATACTCGGCCACGGCCTTGGTCGGCACACCGCCCGGTGAAAACGAACGGGTCATGGGCGCCATGACGATGCGGTTGGGCAGGTGAAGGCCCTTGAAACTGAACGGTTGAAACAAGGGCTGCGCGTTGGACATGGGCTTATCCTTTGGTAAGAGGAGACAAAAACCACCAGTCTACGGGGACGCGCTCACCGGGCTGGAACGCCGGTGTCGCGGATGTGATTTTGTTGGCATCGCAACGCCAGCCGGAAGGCGGGTAGCATCCGTATAGCTTGCCATTTCGGAAAAAAATGCCTCGTATGAATAAGTTACCGTGGGTTATGGGGCGCTGGCCCTGGCTGGTGAGTCTTCTCTTTAGCGCCGTGCTACCCGCCTGGAGCGGAGAGCGGGTCAACCTGCCGACCCGCCCCGACATCAAGACCAGCGTCTTTTGGCACGCCACCGAAGGCGCTACGGCGACCTTGCTGATTTTTCCTGGCGGCGGCGGTGGCTTTGGCCAGGTGAACGAGGCCTGGCCCTCCAGCCAAAACTTTCTGGTGCGCACCT
>JAUXQA010000087.1 GCA_030683195.1 Rhodoferax sp.
TGCTTGGAGAACTCAAGCCCCGTTTGAGTGTGGCTGCGGCCAAGGCCTTGCAAATCACCGTGGCCAGCGACCTGACCCGCTACACCGGGTCCGATTTAAAGGAGCGCGTAAGTCAGGCCTTGGCTTTGTCGCATTGAATCACCCCGGCCCGGCTGCCCTCGCGGTACACCGCGCAGCCCTTCAAGCCCAGCGCCCAGGCCCGGCGCAGCACCACGCCATGCTCCTGCGCGTTGGCGCTTGCGGGCAGGCGCACAGTTTTGGAAATGGCGTTGTCCACACAGGCCTGCGCCGTAGCCATCACCTGGAGCTGGTCTTCGGCACTCACATCCACGGCTTGCACAAAATACGCGGGCAGCGCTGCGGTGTGGCCCATGAGCGAACGGTAGTCATGGCACGCGGCGTCTTGCACCTCAAAAGGAATCATCTGACCATCGACCGCGCGCACATGGCGCACCGCCTTGAAGGCCAGCGCTGGTTCCAGCCCGCTGGAGGTGTTGTTGGCCAGCAGGCTGACCGAGCCGGTGGGCGCCACCGCCAGCAAATGGCTGTTGCGAATCCCGTGCTGGGCAATGGCATCCTGAATTTCATGTGACAAATCCAGCACAAAGGGGCTGGCGCCAAACTTGATTTTGTCGAACTCGGGGAACACCCCCTTTTCTTGCGCCAGCCCAATTGAGGTGCGGTAAGCCGTATCGCGAATGACACCCATGATCTCCCCTGTGAGCGCCACACTGGCCGGGCAGCCATAGCGCAGCCCCAGCATGGCAAACAAATCTGCCAGCCCGGTGATACCCAGGCCAATGCGCCGGCTGGCCCCGGCCACTTTCTCCTGCGCCTTGATCGGAAACAGCGAGATGTCGTGCACGTTGTCCAAAAAACGCGTTGCCACGCTAGCCACAGCAGCCAGGCCCCCAAAGTCGAACTTGGGGTGTTTGGTGAACGGATGCTGCACAAACCGGGTGAGGTTGATGGAGCCGAGGTTGCAGGCCCCATAGGACGGCAGCGGCACCTCCCCGCAGGGGTTGGTGCTTGAGAGTCGCTCGCAATACCAGAGGTTGTTGGCGCGGTTGATGCGGTCTATGAACAGCACGCCGGGCTCGGCACACGCGTGCTCGGCGGCAAGCAATTTGTCCCACAGCACGCGGGCCGGTATGCGCCGGTACACCAGGCACAACTGCGGCGAGGTGCTGCCCGACCACTCGCGCTCGCACACCTCGGCACTGGCGGGAATGGGCCGCTCCCCCAGGGGAAACACCAGCGGCCAGGGGCCGTCTTCATCCACCGCGCGCATGAAATCGTCACTGAGCATCACCGACAAATTGAAATGCGGCAGTGCCGTACCCACCAGTTTGGCGTCAATAAAAGACTCAATGTCCGGGTGGTCGCAGCGCAGCGTGGCCATCATGGCACCCCGGCGCAAGTTGGCCGACTCCAGCACGGTGCAAGCCGCCTCCCACAAGCCCATGAAAGACACCGGGCCCGACGCCACACTGCCGCTGGCCGCCGCCAGCGCACCCGCAGGCCGAAGGGTCGAAAAATCAATACCCACACCGCCGCCAGCCTGCAGGGTCACAATCGCCTCGCGCAACGCATTGAAGATGCCCTGCAGCGAGTCGTCTACAGGTCCCATCACGAAACAATTGAACAAGGTCGCCCGGCGCGAGGTGCCAGCGCTGGCCAATATCCGCCCGCCCGGCAAGAACCGGAAGTCCGCCAGAATCGCCCGAAACCGCTCACGCCACTCGTTGTGGTGGTGTGCCTCGGCCCCTGAGACTGCCAATGCCACCCGGTCCCATGTCGCCTCAATCGACGGCTCTTGTATGTGCCCTCCCTCGGACCAGCGGTATCGGGTGCGCCAGACGTGGTCTGAAATAGGTGTTTTCAAGGGTGATTTGTGCATGACGGGCCATCCTGACTCAAAGATGATTTGAGCGTAGCCAGCCACACCTGAGTGGGCTTGATCATTCGCAAGAGGTATATCCAGCGCTGACACTTATGTCTATTTTTATAGCTATATGCGCAATGAATACGCCGGCTGGAGGCCTGAAAGGCTTGTAGAAGCAACCTCAGTCGTCGTAGTGCCCACGGCATGCAATAACGTCCAGGTCAGCATCGTCGGCAGCGTACACAAGGCGATGCGTTTCATCAATGCGCCGCGACCAGTAACCCGCCAGATTGCCCAGCAAAGGCTCCGGCTTGCCAATGCCCGAGAAAGGCTCGCGCCGCGCGACCTCAATCAGCGTGTTGATGCGCTTCAAGGTCTTTTTGTCCTGACCTTGCCAGTAGGTGTAGTCCTCCCAGGCGGCCGGGGTGAAGCTAATGGACCGGCTCATGGCGTGCCAGTGTCCAGCAGCGCGCGCCGCACGGCTTTGCCCTCCTTGTGTTGGGCAATGGACTTGGCCAGATGCGCGGCACTAGCCGGGGTCGAGAGCAGGTGCATGGTTTCCATGATGCTCTGGTAATGATCCAACGACATCACCACAGCGTCGGCACCATCCCGGCGGCTGATGATGGTCACATCCGCATCGTCATGCACTTGGTCAAGGACGGATTTGAGGGCGCTGCGCGCCTCGGAATAGGTGATGATTTTCATGGAATGGCCCTGCCTAACTTGTACTTGAAGTCGTGCAAGTATAGAACATTGGGGTCATGACCCTGATTTTTTTTCTCGCCGACATCTCGATCCTCTTTTAAGGGATGACTACATCCCGTCATCGCTTCCCTTGAGACGAACCGCCCGAACGAAACGCTTATTGTAGTATGGCGTACTCAGATTGTCGATACGAACTCCCCGTTTCCGAGAGGAGGCGTGGACGAATTGGTTGTTGCCGAT
>JAUXQA010000115.1 GCA_030683195.1 Rhodoferax sp.
TCAGCCCTGAAAAGACCGCCGTGGGCATGGGGCCTGGCCTGAATTTCCGCTACTGGTTCAATGATGATTTTTACACCGCCCCACGGTCGTTTGTCGATCTCTCACTGCAGTACCGATTCAAGCTCCAGGGGGATGAACGAGCACAGGGCTTCTTCATGACGACCTCAATCTCGTATTAGGAATTCACATCAAAGAGGGCTCTCATCGTGCACGAACTTCGTCTGCCGAAACAATTACCTCGGCGCAGCCGGACATGGACCAAAGCAGGTACACACTTGGCTCGCTCATTTCTTATGCTCGCCTCGTTGGTCGCCGGGATTTCCGGATGTGCAATGAATGGGGCAGATCTTCGGGTGGCCGGTGTGGTCTGGCAGATCGACAACGCAACACTCGATCCGCGCGGCCACTGGGATCGCATCGGTGCGACCGAATTGTTGATCCAGTGGACTGCTGTTGACGGCACAGCATTCGTTCAAACAGAAAATTTGCCGGTTGCGGCGCGCCTGCCGGATTGGAAGAGGATCGCAGGTGAGCCCTGGGCACGTGACGTGATCCTGGGCCTGGCCGGGCGCTTTGACGAACGGGCAGCGCGCGGCGACATTGTCAATCTGGCCGCAGCCTCGATTCAACTGGCCAAACTCCCGACGCCCTTGAATGTGGTGGGCTGGTACTTCCCGGTGGAAATCGATCCAACCTGGGCCGAAGCGGAAAGTCTGGCACCCCTGTTGGCGACCTTGCCGCGTCCGTTATGGATCAGCGTATACGACAGTGCCAATGTGGGGCCACAGGCCTTGGTCGACGGCTTGATGAAGTGGCTGCCGCAGGATGTCGGCGTTTTTTTTCAGGACGGCGTTGGCGTCCATGCGCGCGAAGCCCATATCGCACGACACTACGCGGACGTGATGTCGGCACGGCTGGGGAAGCATCGGGTCAGAATCATTGCTGAAGCGTTCCGCCCCGAAGTGGGAGGCGGATTTCGCAGCGCAACACCCGAAGAACTCAAGCCACAGGTTCGCACCTATGCCGGCTATCAGGTTTATCTGTTTGACGGGCCCCACTATGTGACGGATGCCTTGATGCAGCACCTCTTACCCCTGCGCTAATTTCAACTGAGGGACGCAGCCGTTCCCTACAACGTGCCGCCAGGCACAACGGCACCTGCTGAGAGCCCACTGAGTGTCCCGTGTTCGCCCATCGCGATAGGTTTGCCCGTGATGGCCGACGCAATCATGCTGAACGCCCTGACCATCCTGCTGTTCGATGCGTCCCAATAGTCCGCCACGTTGGGCACAAACTTCAACAAAGCCAGCGATGGCGACGCAGGGCCATCCGGAAACCACGGCTTGGCCATGGGCGTCCACAGGCGTTCAATGCGGGCCCGGTCCGTGTCGATTTCAGCACGACCCGACAGCGAGACATAGGTCCCGCCGGCTGTGTCGGTGAAGGTCAGGTTCGCCACTTGCAGACGATCGACCTTCGAAGATCGCAGGTCGGTAAAAAACCAAAGCGCTCCCGTGGCATCCATCTCCAGCGGCGCCATGGGGCGACTGGCGAGTGCGCCGTCAAGCTCCACCGTGGTGAGCATCGCAATGTGAATACCCTCAATCATCTGGGCGATATGGGAGAGATCGGCACTAGCCTGTGTTTCTGTTTTCATGGGTGACCTTGGTGTGAAGTAAATCCTGCTACCCCTTGTGCAGGAAGACATTCACTGTAGAAGCGCCTATCTCATAGGTCTGTGCGCTTGCGAACGGTTCAAGGTCGCTGGACCTTCATCGGCAGCGGCGTTGGCAGTGGTGAAGGCGGTGGCGATGGAAACGGCACCTCTGTGGGTGGCGGCATGGGCGACGGTGGGGTGGGCATCGGTGGCAGCCATTCTGGCGATGGTGATGGCAATGGCATTTCAGTGTTCATGGTGGTTTGTTTCATCCGGTTAAATTTCTTTGGGTGGGGCTGCAGCTGCGCTTGCTTCGCGCTGTGCAATCCGCACAATTTCCTTGGCAATGTCTTCAGGTGACAACACAAAGTCAATGCAGCCAGTTCTGATGGCCGATTCGGGCATGTCGGGCTGGCTGGCCGTACTGAGTTTTTGTGCCAGGGTGATGCCGCCGGCCTCTTTGATGCCGCACAGCGCTGCGGCGCCGTCGCCGTCATAGCCCGACACAATCACGGCAATCAATTTGCCATCCCAATAGGTGGTGAGTGACTTCAAAAACACCGTGATCACATCGGGCCAGCCACGCGGCTTGGAAATGGGTTTCAGATGGAACACGCCGTCTTTCACATGCAGATCCCGATTGGACGGAATGATGAACACATGGTCGGGCTCAATCACCAGGTTTTCAGTGATCAGCTCGACGGGCATCGATGTAAAGTGCGGCAGCACCTCGTGCAGCCGCGTGGGCATCAGGGTGATGTGGTTGACGATCACCACTGCCACCCCTATGTCAGCCGGCAGGCATTTAAGCAGCCGGACGTAGGCATCAAGCCCCCCAGCTGAGCCCCCCACGCAAACAATCGGGAAATTTTTCGCCGCAATTTTGGATGTCATGGAAGGCCTTTTTTCTGTGAATAGGAGCGCCATTTACTTGGACACATCACTGAGGGGCAGCGACATTGAGGCCCGTTGAGCGGCCCAGCCCGTGATCCAGCCCGGCAGATCCTGCGCCGGCATCGGCTGGGCAATACAGTAACCTTGAACCAGATCGCACCCGAGCTGCATCAGCAGCGTGCCGTGCGCTTCGGTCTCAACCCCTTCGGCAATCACGTCGCACTTGAAGGCACTGGCCAGGCTGATGATGCCTTTCAGGATGGCCAGGTCATCCGGATCGTCCAGCATGTTTTGCACAAAACTCTGATCGATCTTGAGTGAGGCCACCCGCAGTCGTTTCAGGTAAGTCAGTGACGAGTAGCCGGTGCCAAAGTCGTCCAGCGCAAAGGTGACGCCGATTTGGCGGCATTCATCAATCACCCGCGACACATAGGGGATGTCTTTAAGCGCACTGGTTTCAAGTATTTCCAGTGTCAGGTCAGCAGGACTGACCTTCGGGTGCTGGGCCAGCAAGGTGCTCAGGCGAGTGACAAAATTAGGCTGCTGTAACTGGCGTGCGCCCACGTTGACACTCACCTGCACCTGCACGCCCCGCACCTGCCAGGCTTCAATCTGGCCCAAGGCTGTGCTGATGACCCACTCGCCGATGGGGATGGCCAGCGCATGGTCTTCCACCACGGGCAAAAAAGATCCAGGCAGCCGCAGTCCCGTGACCGGGTGCTGCCAACGAATCAGGGCCTCGACCCCCACCAATTGACCGGTGCGCAGGTTCACCTTCGGCTGGTAATGCAGCACAAACTCACCTCCGTCGAGCGCTTGCCGAACACCGTGCAGGTCTTCGTGCCAGCATCGCAAGCTACTTTCCTGCTCCGCATCAAACACCTGATAACAGTTTTTTCCGGCCTGTTTGGCAAAGTACATGGCCTGGTCGGCCTGACGCATCAATTGGTCGCCTTCCACCTCCTGCGCTTGCGGGTAGAACGTCACGCCCAAGCTGGCCGACACCCGAAGCAAATGGCCCTTGAACCGCACGGGATGGGCCGCAGCGGCCAGCAGCCGGTCCATCAGTGGCGCGCAAACCTGAATGTCGCCCAAGTTGGTCAGCACCGCGATAAACTCATCACCGCCCAGGCGCGCCAGGGTGTCGCCCTCGCGCAGCACCTGCTGCATGTGCCCGGCCAGCGCAATCAACAACTGATCACCGGCGTCATGGCCATGCTGGTCATTGATCGTCTTGAAACCGTCCAGATCGATACACACCACCGCCAGCCCTTGCCCGGTGCGCCGTGCGTTGGCCATGGCCTGGTCCAATCGGTCGGCCTTGAGGCGCCGGTTGGGCAGACCAGTCAGGGCATCGAAATGGGCCAGTTGAAGCAGTTGATACTCAATTGCCTTGAGCGCACTGATGTCGCTCAAGGCCATGCGCAATGCGAAGGCTCCATCGGCATCGGTCGTCCCAGTGGCCATCAAATGCACCCATAACTGCGGCCCCTCCACGCGGTGCATGCGGACCTCACCCGACTGTGGCGACCCCGTCTCCCGCAACTGTTTGCATAACAAGTAGTAACTGTCCTGATCTTCCCTTGCAATAAATGCATGCAGGGGGCGCGTGACCAGCGCGCCGCGGTTCACGCCCAAAAGGGTGGCTGCGGTCAGGTTGGCTTCCAGAATAGCGCCGTTGGCACCCACGGTGACGTAGCCCACGGGCGCAAGGTCATACAGGTCAAAGTAGCGTGCCCTTGCGCTCTCCTGAGCCAGGTGGGACTGGCGCAATTCGTCGTTTTGCAGCTCCAGCTCAATCTGGTGCACTTGGAGTTCATGCACAAGCTCTTGCACCGCCTGCGGCGAAGGTTCGGGAAGGTTGTCGCCTTTGCTCGCAGCGTGGTGGTTGAACCGGGCTTCAGCGCGCTGGCGGAGCGCCTCATCGGCCGCTTGAGCTGCCCGGTCCGGGTCCGGGTCCGGCGCCGGTTTCGGGAGGGACGCGGGGCAGCTCATGCGGCGCTGACCCTGGTTCGGTAGCGGTTCATTGCCAGGCCCGGCCTGTCGTTGTGGACTTCAAGGGCACCCAGGCTGGTAGGAGATATCTGCATCGTGAAGGCAGTGTAGACAGTTTGCCCGTCGCGGATTGTTCGCAGGCGCACACTCAAGGCGTCACAAACTTAAGCGCAATGCCTTCAGACACCCTCCATCGGCATATTTGACTATTTTTGATGCTTTCTTGCCCCAGCCGGCGAATTCAAATGGTTTACCTAGAGTAAAACAATAGCAAAAAAGCCTAAAAGGAAGTCCAGTCGTCTTCGTTGTTGACAGGCGTTTTTGCCTTGGATGTGGCCGGCAACCTAGCCTGCACGCTGGCGCCAGCGTTGCTGGGAGCGGCTGGCCGCGCCGCAATGGTGGCGCGCTGGGGGCTCTTGAATGCGCGCTGTTGCGGCTGATTCGTACGCATCGTGAGCGGAGTAGAACGAGTCGCGGAGTAAGCCGAATCGTTGCCCAGTTTGAATACGGATACGGCCTGCACCAACTCTTCAGCCTGGTTTTTCAGGCCGCTGGCTGCGGCGGCCATCTCTTCCACGAGCGAGGCATTTTGCTGCGTGGTCTGATCCATTTGGGTCACGGCCTCACCGACTTGAGCGACACCGCTGCTTTGTTCCGAACTGGCCGCGCTGATTTCACCCATGATGTCAGTCACCTGGCGTATGGAGCTCACCACCTCGGTCATGGTCGCACCCGCGCGGTCCACCAGCGCCGTACCGTGTTCCAAACGCTCCACGTTGGCGCCAATCAAACTCTTGATTTCCCGCGCAGCCTCAGCGCTGCGACCGGCCAGGCTGCGAACCTCGGAGGCCACCACGGCAAACCCGCGCCCCTGCTCGCCCGCCCGCGCTGCCTCAACCGCTGCATTCAAGGCCAGAATATTCGTCTGAAAAGCAATGCCATCAATCACGCTGATGATGTCGGCGATCTTGCGGGAGCTGTCGTTGATGCCTTTCATGGTGTCCACCACCTGGGCCACCACCTCACCGCCCTGAATGGCGACGCTGGAGGCGTTCACGGCCAGTTGATTGGCCTGGCGCGCGTTGTCGGCGTTTTGCCGCACGGTGCTGCCGAGTTGCTCCATCGACGATGCCGTCTGCTCCAGCGCGCTGGCCTGGCTTTCGGTGCGTGCACTCAACTCATGGTTACCTTGGGCAATTTCGGCGCTGGTGATCGCCACATTGCTGGCCGACGTGCGCACGCCCTGAACCACGTTCACCAGGCTGTCGCGCATCGCCTTCATGGCCACAATCACGCTGGACGGGTGGGCATTCCCCGTTTCAATATGGATCGTCAAGTCACCGCCCCGCACGGCATCTGCCACAGCCTTCACTTGGTAAGGCTCTGCACCCAGGTCGCGGCGAATCGAGGCGGAGATCACGCTGGCACAAGCACCACCCAACAGCAATGCCAGCAGCGTCAAGCCGATCATCAGACTTTGAAAAAAGTTGGACTCTGACAGGGCTGTGGTCAGGTTCTTCTGGATGATGGTTTCTTCGAAGTCAATCAGGGCATTGATGCGGGCAAGCCACTCCACGAACAACGGCTTGGCCTCGGTCCAGACGATGGTCTGGGCTTGATCGCGCTGGTCCGCCTGGCGCAACTCGATCACCTTGCGGATCAACGGCAAGGCTTTGGACTCAGTCTCCTTGATCGCCCCGTTGAGCCGGGCAATCTCAGGCGGCAAAGTGCGGTCTTCGGCCAGCATTTTTTCAATGACGACGCCTGACTGGGCATAGAACTGGGTCAGCCGCTCAATGGTCGCCATCTCGGCCTGCACTTCGGCCGCCGTCGTGGCGGCGGCGACATCGCGAATGGCAATGGCGCGGTCATGTGCACTGCCCCGGAAATTGATGGCCGCACGCTGGATGACCGAATTCCGCAGGGAGTTCTCATCCAGCGCCTGCTTGATCAACCTGACTTCGTAAACGGCGGCCAAGGTCAAGCCCACCAAAATTAACAAAATCAAACCAAAACCCCAGGTGAGTTTTCGTTGGATGGTGAGGGTTGATTTATCGATTGTCAAAATAGTGGGTCCAGGTAGATTTCTTTCCAGAATGGCTCTAAGCCATGCAGAAAGAGGGGGCGCCGTCCGAAATCAGACGGTGCGTCAGCGTTGGCCGCCCACCATCAGGACCTGTTTGAGAGGCGTGTCACGGTTGGGCCAGATCCACGCCTTGCCCGGACTCTAGCACCTCTAGGGTTGACGTGGTTCAGCCTCAGGACATGACCACCGGACCGCCCTTGGCGAGCGCACGCTGGTAGGCCGGGCGGGCTGTCATGCGGTCCCTGTAGGCGCGCAACCTTGGGTATTGCGCTGAGCGGGCACCCCGAGCCAACGCGGCTTCAACGGCAAAACTCATCTGAAAATCAGCGATGCTGAGATGCTCACCTGCAAACCAGGCGTGGCTTGCCAAGTGATCTTCAATGAAGGCCAGGGCGGTTGCGAGATTGGGGTCGATCAACTTGGCCTGCACTTGCGCGCACAGTTGGCGGGCAATGGGCCGAACGAAAAACGGCATGGGCTGCGTCGGAATGGTCATAAACACCAGCTTCATCACCAACCAGTTCATCAGGGAACCCTCGGCATAGTGCATCCAGAAGCGGCACTGGCGGTGCTCCGGCGTGCGCGGTGTCGGCTCCAAGTGGGCCAACTCACCCGTGCCCTGCGCGCCGTAGCGCTCCACCAAATATTCCAGAATGGCACCGGACTCGGCGATGGTTTCAGCGCCATCGGTGATGACCGGCGACTTTCCCAAGGGATGAATGGCTTTGAGGGCCGCCGGCGCCAACCGGGTCTTGGGATCGCGCTTGTAAAGCTTGATCTCGTAGGGCACGCCCAGTTCTTCAAGCAACCACAGGACGCGCTGTGAACGGGAGGTTTCAAGGTGGTGAACGGTGATCATGCGGCCATTATCACCAGCCGGCGCGTGCTCTGCGAACTCCCGCACGCGCGGGTCGGCGCGCATCACGTCAACCCGCCATGACCTCGCGCACCCCCGCCAGTTGCCGGCGCGAGACAAGGAGTAACTCATCAATGCCGTGCAGCCGCACCGCCCAGCCTTCGCCCTCTTGCGGGTCGTGGTGCTTCTCCAACGCCCGCACGGCGCCGCGGGCGATCAGGGCGTTGCGGTGGATGCGTAGAAACCGGGGTTTGTATTTTTCTTCCAGTTCGTTCAGGGACGCTTCCAGCAAGTAAGTCCTGGCGGCCGTTCGCACGGTGATGTATTTGAGTTCGGCCTTGAGGTACAAGACCGCCGACACTGGCACCCGCTCGGTGCGGCCCCGCTCCTGGATCACCATCACTTCTTCAGCCAAATCAGCCTCTGGCCGGCGTTTATATTGCCTTAGACGCTCTATTTTTTGTAGCGAAGCCTGCAAACGGGCCAGACGCACTGGCTTGGTGAGGTAGTCCGCTGCCTCCAACTCAAAGGCCTGCACGGCGTGCTCTGCGTAGGCCGTCACAAACACCACGGCAGGCGGGTCGGGCAGCGCCTGCAAGGCACGGGCCAGGGTGAGTCCGTCCGCCCCGGGCATGTGAATGTCGACCAGCACCACGTCCACCTGATGGTGCTGCACATGAGCCATGGCCTGCGCGGCGTTGTCGGCCTCGCCTTCGACGCTGGCCCCTGGCTCGGTGCAATCACCAAGTAGCGTTCTCAGGCGCGAGCGCGCCAGCGCCTCGTCGTCCACGATCAATACCTTCAAACGCATGAAATTACCGCCATGGGGTTCATATCGGCACCTGAATCCTGACCTGAAACACACCATCTTTCAAAGCGGCCTGAAAGTGGCCCTGTACGTCATGCAGCAGGTGCAGGCGGTCGCGCACATTGTCCAGAGCCAGGCCGTGGCCGGGCACTCCCGGCCCGCCCGGCACGGTGTTGGTGACCTTGATGACCACGCTGGAGCCTCGTCGCTGGGTCGATATCTTGAGGATGGCCCCCCGGGGGCTGGGTTCCACGCCGTGCTGCACCGCGTTTTCAACCAAAGGCTGCAAGAGCAGCGGCGGCAGGCGGGCAGCCGAGGCGCTAGGGTCCAGCGCCCATTCCACTTGCAAGCGCTCGCCAAAGCGCACCTGTTCGATCGCCAGGTAGCGCTCAGCCAGCGCCACCTCATCGGCCAGCGTGACAAACTCGCCCTGCTCCATCAATGCATGGCGAAACAGGTCACTCAGATCTTCCAGCAAAGTCTCGGCTTTGGCGGGCTCTGCGCGCACCAGGGCAATGGCACTGTTGAGCGTATTGAACAAGAAATGCGGACGAATGCGCGCCTGCAGCTCGCTCAGGCGGGCAGCGGTGGCAGCAGGCGTTTGCCCCCGGGCCCGCAAAACCAAAGCAGCCACCAGCGCGGCGGACAAGAGCGCGCCGCTGAAGGCACTGGCAATCCAGGGGGCGGGGTCGAGCAAGCCCGCCGCAAACAAAACCCCGCAGCTGTACAGCCCCGACAAGGTGCCCAGGCCCACGCCGGCCAGTTGCTGCAGGGGCGGGGTGAGGCGCGCCAGCAGCTTCTTCAAGCTGCACGCCGAAAGCAACCACACCAGCGTGGCAGGCAATGCGCCCCCCGTGAGCAAAGACAGGCGGCCCAGCCAGTCCATGAACCCAGCCGCCCCAAACATGGCTCCCACCGCCACCACCGCCTCGACAAAAAGCACCGCCCGCAGCACCACGCCCACATGGCATGCATCAAACAACAAGCGACGTGGGGGCGCCGGCGGCGGCAGTTCTGACGCCAGCTCCTGGAAGGCCGATAAAATTTGGGTATCTTTCATTGAAAATCAGGTGGCGGCCGAGACCGATCAAACCCGTCACCGCATTATTGATGATCCCTTGCTTTCCCCCAACACCGGCACCCCTGTGTGCCTGCACCCCACACCATGTCACACAACCAATTCGATAAAAAATCAGAAGCCTGGTCTGCCCTGTTCTCCGAGCCCCTGAGCGATCTGGTCAAGCGCTACACCTCCAGCGTGTTTTTTGACAAGCGGCTGTGGCAGGCGGACATTGCCGGGTCGCTCGCCCACGCTGACATGCTGGCCGCGCAAAAAATCATCTCCGAGGCAGACCACCAAGCCATTCAAGGCGGCATGGCCACCATCACCGC
>JAUXQA010000126.1 GCA_030683195.1 Rhodoferax sp.
CAAGAATACGCCCAACCTCACCGTAGCCGACCAGACCGATACGCCAGCGTGAAATGGATTCAAGTGCCATGGTTACAGCCTCTGCTCATGATCAGTCCACCTTCATGCCGCTGACTTTGACAACTTCGCGCCAGCGGGGAATTTCGGTCTTGATCAGGCCACCGAAGGCTTGGGGGGAACCGCCCATTGGTACAGCGCCCTCACCGGACAATTGCTTGATGACATCAGGGTGTTTCAGACCGCTATTTGCCAGCTCATTAAGTCGCCGGATCAACTCAGCTGGTGTCCCTGCGGGGGCCACGAGCCCGTACCACTGGTCGGCCTCAAACCCGGCAAAACCCGACTCTGCCACCGTGGGTACATGGGGCAGTGACGGCAAGCGCGCGTTGCTTGACACAGCCAATGCGCGCAAGCGTCCCCCTTGAATGTGCGACAGCACTGCAGGTGAGCCAGTGAAGGTGGCATCCACGTGGCCAGCCATCACATCGGTTACAGACGGCACTGTTCCCCGGTAAGGGATGTGGGTCATGAAAATGCCGGCGCGCATTTTCAGGAACTCAAAAGCGATGTGCGCCGCACTGCCATTGCCGCCCGAGGAGTACGTCATCTGGCCAGGCCTTGCCCGGGCTTTGGCCAGCAAGTCCTTGAGCGATCGAACATCCGATGACGCTGACACCACAAGCACATTGGGCACGCGGGCGACGCCCATCACGGGCTCAAAGCTCTTGACCGGGTCATAGGGCAGGCGGGGGTAGAGCGATGGGTTCACCGCCAGCGTGCCAATATGGCCCATGAGCAGAACCATTCCGTCAGGCCGGGCCTTGGCAACAAAGTCGGCGCCGATGCTTCCGCCGGCTCCTGGCTTGTTATCGATGATGACCGACTGATCAGCAGACATCACCAGGTGCGGGCCGATAGCCCGCGCCAGAATGTCGGTGCTGCCGCCCGGCGTGAAGGGCACCACCAGGCGCACTGTGGACCGGCTCGCCTGCGCCTGGACTAGCGGTGACAAACCGGCCAATACGCCGCCTAAAAGCAGCGAACGTCGAAAAACACCCGTCGCAGTTTTCATTCAAGAGTCCTTGCGGCTATAAGTTTCACGGAGTACAAACCAGAGCACAGCAAGCTCAGTCGATATATTTCAGCCCGGCTTTCTCCAGGCCTTCGCGCATCTTGTAGTAGTCCAGTCCAAGCACACCCGAGGCAAAAATGGCACGTTTGGCGCCTTCGTTCGCCTCACGGGCTTCAGCGGCATCGGCCACTTGTTGCGCCACCGCAGCAGGTACCACCACCACACCATCAATGTCCGCGATCACTACGTCACCCGGATTCACCTGGGCGCCAGCGCAGACCACGGGGATATTGACCGAGCCCAGCGTAGCCTTAATGGTGCCTTTGGAGTGGATGGCTTTGGAGAACACCGGAAAGTTCATCTCGGTCAGGTCTTTTACGTCCCGCACACCGCCATCAATGATCAAGCCCAGCGCGCCACGCGCCTGAAATGAGGTGGCCAGCAAGTCACCAAAAAAGCCATCGGCGTTATCGGTGGTGCAAGCCGCCACCACCACATCGCCGGGCTGCAATTGTTCGGCGGCCACATGCATCATCCAGTTGTCGCCCGGCTGCAGCAGCACCGTCACGGCCGTGCCGCACATTTTTGCTTCGGTGTAAATGGGGCGCATATAGGGCTTCATGAGGCCTACGCGACCCATCGCCTCATGGATGGTGGCCACACCAAAGCGGGAAAGTTTTTCGACTGCGGCTTTGTCCGCACGGACGATGTTGCGTTTAACGATGCCGAGGCTATTCATGCTCATGGTGTTTCTCGTAAAAATTGAACGACTTACTTGTTCTTGGCTTTGAGGGCTGCATCCAGGCGCGGGAACACGCGGCGGGCGTTGCCTTCATAGATCTGGTGGCGGTCAGCATCACTCAATATTTTTGACGCCTCGATGTAGCGCTTGGTGTCGTCAAAATAGTGACCGGTCTCGGGGTCAATCCCCCTTACGGCACCGATCATTTCACTGGCAAACAAGACGTTCTTGACCGGAATGACCGTATTCAACAAGTCAATACCGGGCTGGTGATAGACGCAGGTGTCGAAGAAAATGTTGTTGAGCAAATGGTCTTGCAGCAACGGTTTTTTGAGTTCTTGCGCCAGACCCCGAAAACGACCCCAGTGGTAAGGCACCGCGCCGCCGCCATGCGGAATCAGGAACCTGAGCGTGGGGAATTCCTTGAACAAATCACTGGTCAGACACTGCATGAACGCCGTGGTGTCAGCGTTGAGGTAGTGGGCGCCCGTGGTGTGAAAGCAGCTGTTGCAACTGGTGCTCACGTGAATCATGGCGGGAATGTCGTACTCCACCATCTTCTCGTAAATGGGGTACCAGGATTTGTCGCTCAAGGGGGGTGAGGTCCAGTGGCCGCCGCTCGGATCGGGGTTAAGGTTGATACCCACATTGCCGTATTCCTTCACGCACTTTTCCAGCTCGGGGATGCACGTCGCGGGGTCCACGCCAGGACTTTGCGGCAGCATGGCCGCGGGGATGAAGTGATCAGGAAACAACTGCGCCACCCGGTAACACAGCTCGTTGCAAATGGCCGCCCAGGTGCTTGAGACATTGAAGTCGCCAATGTGGTGCGCCATGAAGCTGGCGCGCGGGCTAAAGATAGTGAGGTCGCTGCCCCGCTCTTTCATCAGGCGCAGCTGGTTTTGCTCAATGGTCTCGATCAACTCGTCGTCGCTGATTTTGAGGTCAGCCACTTTGGGCATCAGGGCTGCATCCTTAATGCCGGCGATTTGCTGGTTGCGCCAGTTTTCCAGCGATTTGGGGGCCGTGGTGTAGTGGCCGTGGCAGTCAATGATCATGGTGGTACTCGTGTAAGAAATAGAGGATCAGGCGCGCAGTTCAGCAAAGTCCAAGGGCAGGCCCACATAGTTTTCGGCCAGGGTGGTGGATGCCGCCTGCGAGTGCACCAGGTAATCAAGTTCAGCATCCTGCACCTTCTGGCCAAAGCCTTCGGAGTCCGGGAAGCGGTGCATCAGCGAGGTCAACCACCAGCTGAATCGCTCGGCACGCCAGATGCGGCTCAGAGCCCGCGTGGAGTAGTTGTCGATACCGGACTCAGTATGGTCCTTGTAGTAGTCAATCAGCGCACTGGAGAGGTACTTGACGTCGGTGGCGGCCAGATTCAGACCCTTCGCGCCAGTGGGCGGCACGATGTGCGCCGCGTCGCCGCACAGGAACAGGCGGCCGTGGCGCATCGGTTCGGCGACGAAGCTGCGCAGCGGTGCAATGCTCTTTTCCAGGCTGGGGCCGGTGACGATTCTTTCAGCCAGTTCGGGGTCAAGCCTGCGGCGAAGCTCATCCCAAAAACGGGTGTCGCTCCAGGCGTCCACCTTGTCCTCCAGCGAGCACTGAATGTAGTAGCGACTGCGGGTCATGCTGCGCATCGAGCACAGCGAAAAGCCGCGCTCGCTGTTGCCATACACAATGGCGTGGGGTGACACGGGAGGCACATCACTGAGCACGCCGAGCCAGCCAAAGGGGTAGACCTTCTCGTATTCCTTGATCGAGCCTTCGGGAACGCTGGCGCGGCAGACACCGTGGAAGCCGTCGCAACCGGCAATGAAGTCGCACTCAATCTCCTGCTCCACACCATCTTTTTGAAAACGCACCTTGGGGCGCTGGCCATCAAAGTCATGAATGCTCACGCTGCTGGCTTCGTACACCGTGGGGAGTCCTGCGGCTGTGCGCGCCGCCATGAGGTCCCGCGTGACTTCAGTCTGGCCGTAAGCGGTTACAACTTTGCCGCCAGTCAGGCCATGCACATCAATGGCGTGACGCACCCCCGAAAAAACCAGTTCAATGCTGTGATGCACCGTACCGTCTGCCGCCACCCCCTGGCCCACGCCAGCCTCATGCAGCAAGTCCACGGTGACCTGCTCCAGAATGCCAGCTCGGATGCGGCTCAAGACATAGTCCGGACTCTGGCGCTCCACAATCACGGCGTCAATGCCCGCCTTGTGCAGCAGTTGGCCTAACAACAGCCCACTGGGGCCGGCACCAATGATGGCGACTTGGGTACGAATTGGAGAGGTCATGGATTGATAGCCTTGGTGTAGAAAGTAATGGGGTCAGGCCGGGATGCCGGGACCCGGCCAAACGGCAGCAGGCACCATCACCTCGCCGCGCATGATCAGGCGTGCCGTGCGCAGCAAAGCCGCACGGGTCACTTTTTGGGCGTCTTCCGGGTCCAGGCCCAGTTCAACACTGAACTCGCCTGTGGGGTGCTCGACCGACACCAGCTTGGTGTCGCCCTCGTTGATGACCGCTACACCCTCACACACCGAGCCTTTGAGCACACAGGCGGTTCCTACGGTCACAGCGGCGAGCACGCCAATGGCGTCATGGCACACATGCGGAATGAAACTGCGCGTGCACAAGCTGCCGCCGGTGCGGGGGGCCGCAATCAGGGTCATCTTGGGGTAGTTCTTGGTAGTGACATCCCCCAGGCCCATCAGGTGCCCGGTCTGAATGCGCAAGGCTTCAATACGGGTCTTCAGGTCGGTGTCGGCATTGAGTTCAGCCACGGTCTCGTAGCCTGTGCAACCGACATCAGCGGCCTTGAACATGACCAGAGGCATACCGTTGTCAATACAGGTGACCGACAGGCTGAAAGGCTCAAAGCCATCACCGCTTACCGTCAACGCATCCACCACCTTGCCCGTCGGCAGCAGCCCCGAGCACACCGAGCCGGCGGTATCCAGAAAATTGATGGTGATGGGCGCGGAGCTGCCGGGCACGCCGTCAATTTTGGCCTCGCCGCTGTAACGCACCTGTCGCCTTGCCTCTGCGCCAGCGCCCTGCACCAGCGGCGTCTCAACGGTCACGTCGCACTGCATGTCGGTGTTGAGCGTCAGCACCCGCACCGTGGTGGTGTCGCCCTGCGCGGATATCAAGCCGCGTTCCAGCGCAAATGGCACAACCGCCGCCAGCATGTTGCCGCAATTGGGGGTGGTATCGACCGTGGCTTTCTCAGGCTGCAACTGGGCGAACAGGAAATCAAGTGCCACGCCAGGCGTTTGGCTGACGCTCACGATGCCGACCTTGCTGGTCAGTGGGTGGGCGCCACCGAGGCCGTCAATTTGGCGGCGATCGGGCGAGCCCATGACCGCCAACAACACCCGGTCTCGGGTGGCGATATCGGCAGGCAGGTCGGAGGCCAAAAAGAAGGGGCCGCGCGAACTACCGCCGCGCATGAACAAGGTGGGTATGGCGGTTTGCATAGGCTGCATTCTGGCCAGTCAGGTGAGCCTTGATAAGTCCCACGGCAAACTAGCAGCTATCGCAAATCGGCATAATTGCCCCACAGAAATTGCAAATAAAACACATGGACCTAAAACAGCTGGAATATTTTGTGCGCGTGGCCGAGTTGGGCAGCTTCACCCGGGCAGCCATTGCATTGGATATCGCACAACCCGCTTTGAGTCGTCAGGTCCGCCTGCTGGAAGTGGAACTGCGGCAAAACCTGTTGACCCGTAACGGCCGGGGTGCCTTACCAACCGAGGCAGGCAAACTCCTGCTGGCGCATGGGCGCGGAATTCTTCACCAGGTGGAGCGTGCCCGTGAAGAGCTGGGACGGGTGCGTGGCTCCCTGGCCGGCCGGGTGGCCATCGGCTTGCCCACCAGCCTGGCCCGGGTGCTCACCGTACCGCTGACCCGGGCTTTCCGGCAAACCATGCCCGAGGCAACTTTATCCATCAGCGAGGGGTTGTCCATTTCACTGCAGGAATCGCTGGTGAATGGCCGGCTGGATATTGCCGTGCTTTACAACGCCAAACCCAGCCCGGAAACGGAGATATTCCCCTTGCTCGAAGAGGAGATGCTCCTGGTACAAGCACGCCCGCCGGGCCTCCAGGAAGACCCGGGGCCGGGACCTATTTCCCTCAAGGCCGTGTCGCTGCTGCCGCTGATCATTCCAAGCCGGCCCAACGCCATTCGCATGCACGTTGAGGCCGAAATGGCCAACATTGGCTGCAGCCCCAGGATCGCATTGGAGATTGACGGGGTTTCTGCCATCCTTGATTTGGTGGAAGACGGTGCGGGCTGCGCAGTCCTCTCGCGCAATGCCGTTGCCAACTCGGTGAGGCCATCGGCCTTTTCGGTGCGAACGATTCAGGACCCTGCCCTGCGAACCAAGGTGTCGCTCGCCACCAGTTCACTGCGCCCCTCCACACTGACCCAGCAGTCGACGCTCACACTGATTCGCCAAACCATTGAATCCAGTTTCAGGACTGCCTGACCGTTACTTACTCCACCCGTGAAATCGCAGACGGTTTGAATCCCAAATCAGCCGCCTTGCCTTTGCGACCACGCAACGCCCGAGCGTTGTTGAGGCTGCGAATCTCCAGCGTTTCCTCGCGCTCCTTGGCGCCCCGCCCAATGCCCTCGATCCTAATGCTGCGGGTGTACGCCGCCGCACCCGCCAGCGTGTCTTTGGCCTCCAGGTCAATCAGCATCAGACCCCGGCCGCCATTGGACATGGTTTTGAGCTCTTTGATCTCAAACGTCAGAATACGACCACCGGTCGATGCACAGGCCACATGGGTGGCAGGCGGCACCGGGACGGAGCCCGCCACGCTGGCCACGAGCGACGGACGGCACAGCACTTCACCCTCGTTGCAGGTGACGAACGACTTGCCCGCCTTGAGCCGGGAGGTCATGTTTTCCAAGGTCGCCACAAAACCATACCCCCCCGAGCTGCTGAGCAACAGGCTGGCACTGGCTGGCCCGGCGTAGTAGTACAGCAACTCGGTCCCCGCTTCCAGCTCAATCAGGCTGGTCATCGGCTGACCGTCGCCACGCGCGCCGGGCAAGAGCGCCACCGGCACCGAATAAATCCGGCCGTTGGAGCCAAACGCCAGCAAAGTGTCGACCGTTCGGCATTCAAACGTGCCGTACAGAGAATCACCCGCCTTGAAGCTGTACTCAGGCGGGGCACCGGCAGCGGCACCCGTGCGGTCCCGAGCCCAGCCTTTTTGGGCACGTACCCAGCCTTTTTGGCTCACCACCACGGTCACAGGTTCATCCAGCACCTTGACTTCGAGCACGGCTTTTTTCTCCGCTTGAATCAGGGTGCGACGCGGGTCGGCAAAGGTCTTGGCATCCGCCTCGATTTCCTTGATCATCAAGCGGCGCAAAGTGGCGGGATTGGCCAAAATGTCTTCTAGTTTCTTTTGGTCTTCCCGCAGGTTGCTCAACTCTTGCTCAATCTTGATGGCCTCAAGCCTAGCCAGTTGCCGCAGACGGATCTCCAGAATGTCTTCGGCTTGCCGATCCGAGAGCTTGAAGCGCTCCATGAGCGCGACTTTCGGCTCATCGGCCTGGCGAATGATGGCAATCACTTCATCAATATTGAGCAGCACCAGCTGGCGCCCCTCCAGAATGTGAATGCGGTCCAACACCTTGTTCAGGCGGTGGTGGGTGCGACGCTCCACTGTGATCTGGCGAAACTCGATCCACTCGCTCAACATCTGGCGCAGGGACTTTTGCGTGGGCCGACCGTCAAACCCGATCATGGTCAGGTTCAGCGGTGCCGAGGTCTCCAGGCTGGTGTGGGCCAGCAAAGTAGTGATCAACTCCTGCTGCAGCACCCGGCTGGTCTTGGGCTCACACACCAGGCGCACGGCAGCGTCTTTGCTGGACTCGTCGCGCACCACATCAAGCACCGACAACAGCGTGGCCTTGAGCTGGTTTTGCTCCAGCGACAAGGCTTTCTTGCCGGCCTTGATCTTGGGGTTGCTCAACTCTTCAATTTCTTCCAGCACGCGCTGAGTGCTCACGCCGGGTGGCAACTCGGTCACCACCAGCTGCCATTGCCCGCGCGCCAGCTCTTCAATTTTCCAGCGCGCGCGTACCTTGAGAGACCCTCGCCCACTGCGGTACGCATCACCAATGTCGCCTGCACTGCTGATGATTTGGCCGCCACCAGGGTAGTCGGGGCCGGGCACCAGCGCAAACAACTCATCCTCAGACAAGGTGGGTGACTTGATCAACGCCACGCAGGCATCAGCAATTTCGCGCAGGTTGTGGCTGGGAATCTCGGTCGCCAAACCCACCGCAATGCCACTGGCGCCGTTGAGCAAGGCAAACGGCAGGCGCGACGGCAGCTGGCGTGGCTCCACCGTGGATCCGTCGTAATTGGGGGTGAAGTCCACCGTGCCTTCATCAATCTCGTCGAGCAAGAGGCTGGTGATTTTGGCCAGGCGGGCCTCGGTGTAACGCATGGCTGCAGCGCCGTCGCCGTCCCGCGAACCAAAGTTGCCTTGGCCGTCAATCAGCGGGTAGCGCAGGGAAAAGTCTTGTGCCATACGCACTGCTGCGTCATACACGGAGGAGTCGCCGTGGGGGTGGAATCGGCCCAGCACATCACCCACCACGCGGGCGGACTTGACCGGCCGTGCGCCGTTGTTGCCGTTGGCACCGCCAAAGCCCAGGCCCATGCGCGACATCGAATACAAAATGCGCCGCTGCACCGGCTTCTGGCCGTCGCATACATCGGGCAATGCGCGGCCCTTGACCACGCTCAGCGCATATTCAAGGTAGGCCCGCTGGGCGTAAACCGCCAGGTTGGGGGCGTCGCCGCTGTCGTCTGGCGCAGGATTCTCAGGCAAATCCAGTGTCGGTTGGTCACTCATGAAAGCTAATCAGTCTCGGTCTTGGGTGGAAATAAGGGGGGCGGAGCCATGGATGGGCCCGATGAAACCATGTTGCCGCGATTCAGGGCACCGCCCTGAAATTGAATGCGCACGCGGGCAGGCGCGTCGCGCTTGGGAACCAACATCGGAGATGGCTTGAGCAAGGTGTACAACTGCATCACAGTCCTGACGTAATTCTGGGTTTCCCTGAAATTGGGGATCTTGTTACCCGCACGCTGCACCGCGCCTTCACCCGCGTTGTAAGCGGCCAATGCCAGCTCCAGTTGACCTGGAAACAAGTTAATGAGGTAGCGCAAATACCGGCTGCCAGCGTTGATGTTGACGCCCGGGTCGGTCAGCCGCTTCTCAAGCGGGATGGCGCCGCTGGCAGGCACGCCGAATCGTGTGGCGGTATCGGGCATGAGTTGCATCAAGCCAACAGCGCCCTTGGGTGAGACGGCCGAGGTATCAAACCCGGACTCGGTGGCGATCAAGGCCTGCAACAACTCGTAGTCGAGGCTGTGGGCACTGGCGGCCCGACGCAAATGGTGCTTGACCACGCGATAGCCAGGCGAGATATCAAAGAAAACCTGCACCTTGGACACCGCTGCAGTATGGGCCAAAGCCTTGGCCGTGTCGTCGCTGGCCGCCAGGACAGTCACGGCGTCCTGGGCAGGACTGCTGCGGAAATAAATCTCGTAGCGCTCATCCACTCGCTCTGGTGCGAAATGCACGATGCCCGCTTGATCGACGTAACCCCACACATCTGCCCGCACAGACTGAATCGAAAAACAGAGCATAGAACCCAATAGATACGCCGGCCACAAGCCTAAATAGCTTAAAAAACGTCTCAAAATGGCCCGCAGGGCATTCATCAGATATCGATCTCGACCGCATCCCCGTGCAGCTCCATCAACTCGCGCCGGGCGCCAGCTTCGCCCTTGCCCATGAGTTTGGTGATCAGCGCCTCGGT
The DNA here is from genome assembly GCA_030683195.1 of Rhodoferax sp. Lineage (GTDB taxonomy): Bacteria > Pseudomonadota > Gammaproteobacteria > Burkholderiales > Burkholderiaceae_C > Rhodoferax. The sequence continues at coordinate 9,678 of JAUXQA010000126.1, forward strand.
GTGCTCAAAGTCAACCGCCCCCAGCATCACGGGCATGAGCCGGCGAGTGTCAGGGTTGAGGGTGGTGTCCCACAACTGCTCGGCGTTCATCTCTCCCAAGCCCTTGAAGCGGCTGATACTCCAGGCACTCTCCTTCACGCCCTCCTTGCGCAGCTTGTCCAAAATCGCGGTCAGCTCACCGTCGTCCAGCGCATAGGCCTTGGACGCCGGCTTCTTGCCCCGCGCGGGCGCATCCACCCGAAACAGCGGCGGGCGTGCCACAAAGATGTGCCCGGTCTCGATGAGTTTGGGGAAGTGCCTGAAAAACAGAGTGAGCAGCAAGACCTGGATGTGCGAGCCGTCCACGTCCGCATCACTCAGAATGCAAATCTTGCCGTAGCGCAGTCCACTCAGGTCCGGCGTGTCGCTGGGCCCGTGGGGGTCGACGCCAATGGCCACCGAAATATCGTGGATCTCGTTGTTGGCAAACAGGCGGTCACGCTCCACCTCCCAGGTGTTGAGCACCTTGCCGCGCAGGGGCAAAATCGCCTGGCTTTCTTTGTCGCGCCCCATCTTGGCGCTGCCCCCGGCCGAGTCACCCTCCACCAGAAATACCTCGTTGTGCGCCAGATCACGGCTTTCACAATCGGTCAGCTTGCCAGGCAGCACGGCCACGCCCGAGCCCTTTCGTTTTTCAACCTTCTGACCCGCCTTTTGGCGAAACTGGGCGGCCTTGATGGCCAACTCGGCCAGCTTCTTGCCATAGTCCACATGCTGACTCAACCACAACTCCAGGGTAGGCCGCACAAAGCTGGACACCAATCGCACCGCGTCGCGCGAGTTCAGGCGCTCCTTGATCTGGCCTTGAAACTGGGGGTCCAGCACCTTGGCAGACAACACGTAGCTGGCCCGGGCAAACACGTCTTCGGGTAACAGTTTGACGCCTTTGGGCAGCAGGGAATGCAGTTCAATAAAGCCCTTGACTGCGGTGAACAAACCGTCGCGCAAACCGCTCTCATGCGTGCCGCCGGCACTGGTGGGAATCAAATTGACATAGCTTTCACGCACCGGCTGGCCGTCTTCAGTAAAGGCCACGCACCAGGATGCGCCCTCGCCTTCGGCAAAACTGTCGTGCTGCGCGTCGGCAAAACCGTCACCTTCAAACACCGGAATGACCAGCTCGCCGCTCAAGGTCTGCAGCAAATAGTCACGCAACCCGCCCTTGAATTGCCAAACCTGGGTTTCTTTGGTTTTCTCATTCACCAGCGTCACACTCACACCGGGCATCAGCACAGCCTTGCTGCGCAGCAGGTGCACCAGTTGCGCCATGGGCAGAGCCAGCGCCTCAAAATATTTGGCGTCCGGCCAAACACGTACCGTAGTGCCGGACTTGCGGTCCCCTTCGGCCTGCTT
>JAUXQA010000130.1 GCA_030683195.1 Rhodoferax sp.
TGGTGCAGGCAAAGCCTTTCAAATGGTCCCGTTCAACGGACATCTCCTCGTGGGATATTCATGCCCAGAACGTGGGCCCCAACAACACCATGCACGCCGCCGTGTATGACACACTGGTGGACTACAACAGCAAAACCTTCAAGCCCGAGCCGTCCCTGGCCACGGAGTGGAAGCGCATCAGCCCCACCCAGTTGCGCCTGAACCTGCGCAAGGGCGTCAAGTTCAGCGATGGCAGCGACTTTACGGCGGATGACGCCAAGTTTTCGCTGGAGCGCGCCAAATCCAAGTCCTCCAACTTTGTGGTCTACACCCAGGGCATTGACCGCGTGGTGAAGGTCGACTCCCACACCATCGACATTTTTTCCGAGGTGCCCAACCCGGTGCTGGTCAATCAGCTCACCGAGCTGCGCATCCTGAGCAAGGCCTGGGCCGAGAAGAACAAATCGGTGGAGCCCAAAGACATCAAGAACAAGGACGAGACCTTCGCGCACCGCAATGCCATGGGCACCGGCCCGTTCCAGCTCAAGTCCTGGTCGCCTGACCAACGCCTGGTGCTGGAAACCAACCCCACCTGGTGGGGCAAGGGCAAGTACCCCACCAATGTGACCGAGATCGTCTACACCCCGATCAAGTCGGATGCCACCCGTACGGCCGCCCTGCTCTCGGGCGAGATTGACTTTGTGATTGACCCCAGCCTGCAAGACCTGGCCCGCGTGCGCCAGACCGCCGGCCTGAAGGTTTTGGAGGGCGCGGAGTACCGCACCATTTTCCTGGGCATGGACCAGTTCCGTGAGGAACTCACCGGCTCCGATGTCAAGGGCAAGAACCCCCTGAAAGACGTGCGCGTGCGCAAGGCGCTGTATCAGGCCATCGACCTCAACACCATCCAGCGCGTGGTGATGCGCGGCCTGGCCCAACCCACCGGCACCCTGATTGCCCGCCAGGTCAATGGCTGGACGGCCAAGGCTGATGTGCGCTACCCGTTTGACGCGGCCGCGGCCCAAAAGCTGCTGGCTGAGGCCGGTTATCCGCAGGGCTTTGAGGTGGACTTTGCGTGCAGCGCCGGGCGTTACATCAACGACGAGCAGTTGTGCCAGGCCATCACCGCGCAATGGGCCAAGGTGGGTGTGAAAGCCAAGCTGCGCTCACTCCCCTTTGCTACCTACTTCCCGATGATTCAGCGCAATGAGGCCAGCATCTACCTGCTGGGCTGGGGCGTGCCGACGTTTGATGCGTTCTACACCCTTCAGTCCTTGGTTCGCTCGCCCGGTGCGGGGGGTGACGGCAACTTTAACCTGGGGCGTTTCAGCGACCCGCAGCAAGACGCGCTAATCGAACGCATCAAGAAAGAGACCGACGCCACCACCCGCAACGGCCTGATCGAGAAAGCGTTGATTCAGGACCACGCCCTGATCTCGCACATTCCGCTGTACAACCAGGTCATCCCTTGGGCAGCGTCTGCCAAAGTGGACGTGTTACACCGCGCAGACAACCGCATTGACTGGCGCCTCCTGAAGGTGAACTAAGGGATCGTGGGGAGGCAACTGGAACCAGCACCCCTGAGTAGCAACCAAGGCGCGCTCGATGTTACGGCTGCGCCGTTTGGGTACAGTTGGCGACCATTTGAAAGATAAATTCATGACTTCAGGCAACCCCTTCAAGGCTGCATTGGCCCGCAGCCAGCAACAAATCGGCCTCTGGCTGTCCATGGCCGACCCTTATCTGGCCGAGGTCAGCGCCACCGCCGGGTTCGACTGGTTGCTGATCGACGGCGAGCACGGTCCCAACGACCTGCGCAGCACGCTGTCCGCGCTTCAAGTCATCGCCCCCTACGCCTCGGCGCCAGTGGTGCGTGCCGTGGTGGGAGATGTGGCCCTGATCAAGCAGCTGTTGGACATTGGCGCCAAAAACCTCTTGATTCCGATGGTGGACACGCCCGAGCAGGCCCGCCTGATCGTCAGCGCCACGCGCTATCCGCCGCTGGGCATTCGCGGTGTGGGCAGCGCAGTGGCCCGCGCCTCGCTGTGGACGGCGCGCACCGACTACATGGCCGTGGCCGACCAGGAGGTGTGCTTGCTGGTACAGGCTGAGACCGTGACCGCCATGGCCAACCTGGAGGCCATCTGCGCCGTGGACGGGGTCGATGGCGTCTTCATCGGCCCGGCCGACCTGGCCGCCTCCATGGGTCACCCGACCAACCCCGGCCACCCCGAGGTGTTGGCCGCTGTTGAGCGCGCGATTGCCACCATTGTGGCCAGCGGCAAGGCCGCCGGCACGCTCACCTCCGACCCCGCGCTGGCGCGTCACTACCTCGCCTTGGGATGTACATTCGTGGCCACCGGCGTGGACGTGCTGGTCTACGCCAATGCCATTCGAAGGCTCTCGGCTGATTTCAAGCCGTCGGCAACACCCGCTCCTGCAGGCCCCGGCACCGCTTACTGACCCCCACCCGCCAACGCCCGCCAAGTGGCACCACGGACCTGTTCCGGGGCGCTGCGGACGGGCGTTGTCACGTCAGCGCGCCATGCGTTGGCTGACAAGCTATCCACGCTTCCCTACAGCAATTGTCAATAACTCCTTACAGACGACATCAAGCGAGGCAACCTACAGTGCACATCATGTATTGGTCCCAACGCCCTAAGAGGTATGGCCCTACTTCAAGTAAAAAACATGCGCTGTCACACACCTTTTTTGATTTTGTTCGCCAGCCTGGGCGTGGCCTTGGCGGCCCGGGCGAATGAGCAACTTTTGCAGTTGCCCATGGAGGCTTTACTCGCCATTGAGATCAGCAGCGCATCGCGCAAACCCCAGGTGGTGCAAAGCGTGGCGGCTGCCGTGTTTGTGATCTCGCGTGACGACATCGCCCGCTCAGGTGCCAGCAACATCCCCGAGGCCTTGCGGCTCGCCCCTGGCGTGGAGGTGGCGCGCATCGGAAACAACCGCTGGGCGGTCAGTATCCGGGGCTTTAACGGCCGCTTTGCCAACAAGTTGCTGGTGCTCAAAGATGGCCGAAGCATCTATTCGCCGCTTTTTTCTGGCGTGGTATGGGAAGCTGAAGACACCTTGCTGGACGACATCGAGCGCATTGAGGTGATTCGCGGGCCTGGGGCGGCCATGTGGGGTTCCAACGCCGTCAATGGGGTCATCAACATCATTTCGCGGTCGGCATCAGACACCCTGGGCACACAGGCCGTGGCCTCGGTGGGTCGCCATGAATCAGGTCTGGTCAGCCTGCGCCAGGGGTTCAAGCTGGCGGGCGGGGACATCCGCCTGTCTTTCAAGGGCTTTGACATGGCGCCCGGGAAATCGTCTGACGGCACGCCAGGCAATGACCGCTGGCAAGCCGGGCGCATCGGGCTGCGTGGCGACTGGCAGGCCGGCGACGGTGCGCGATGGACGATGCTGGGTGAGACCCACCGTACCCGGGCAGACGACCGGCTTGACTACACCCGGTACAACGCCGTGCCGGCGCAGTTTGACATTGACGAGCGCCACACCGGCACCCATCTGGTGCTGCGCCACGAACAGCCCATGGCCGACGGAGGCCAGGTGGACTGGCAATTCTCGGCTGAAACGACCGATCTGAACCTGCAGACCCTGATTCGTGAAAGCCGCCAGACCTATGCCGGTGAATTCCAGCGCCGCTTGCCTCTGGGCCGGCATGAGTTGACCTGGGGTGCTTCTTACCGATACTCGCGTGACCGCCTTGAAGTGACGAGCCCGACAATTTTTGGTGTCGGCGCATTCAGCCAACCGCGCCGAAACTGGCGCAATGCCAGTGTCTTTGTCCATAACGACTATGCATTGGTTCCGGGTGAATGGCGCCTGAGCGGTGGCTTGCGGCTTGACCAGGACAGCTGGAGCGGCTTGCAGGCACAGCCGGACATCCGGCTGGCCTGGACGCCTGACCCGGCCACCACGGTCTGGAGCTCACTGTCTCGTGCGACCCGGACCCCTTCACGCCTGGAGCTCGATGTGCCCTTCAAGTTCAGTGAAACACCGGCCATCCCGCCTTATATTCCGGGCATCACCACCCTGCGGCTTGCGCCTGAATCCGGCACCTTGCGTCCTGAAAAAGTAACCGCGTTGGAGCTCGGGTTCCGCCAGCGCGTGACGGAGCAGCTGAGCATTGACATGAGCGCCTTTGTGAGTGATTACACCGGCATGGTCAGTCTGGTGATGCTGGCACCCCAAGTGGTCTCACCACAGCTCGTCAATGCGATCTTCACCAACAACAACGCCGCCCGCGCCCGCACCCATGGGTTTGAGTTGGCGGCCGACTGGCGGGTGAGCCCCGCCTGGCGCGTGCAGTCCCACTATTCGCGGCTTTATTTGAGCAGCCCCCGCCTCAGCGACCCCGCGGCGGCGGCCGCGCAAGATGAATGGGAAGGCCGGGTGCCTCGCCACCGGGTCTCCTTGCGCTCGTCATGGATGCTGCCACGGGGCAATCAGCTGGATGTGTGGCTCAAGCACACGAGCCGCCTGAACAGCCCGGCAGTGCCTGCCGTGACGGTGCTGGACCTGCGCTATGCGTGGCGTGTGCGGCCTGGATTTGAGTTGGCCCTGGTGGGGCAAAACTTGCTCAAGGCGCGCCATCAGGAATTCGTGGCGGACTATGTTCCCATCGTGCAGACCGATATCGGGCGCAGCCTCACCCTCAAGGGTACATGGCGTTTTTGACCCCTTTTATGCGCCCCTGGCTGTTGGCGCTGGCAGCGCTGCTGGCGCTGGCGGTGCTGCTACCGACCGCCCGAGCCCAGAGCGTCAATGCGGCCGACGAGCGGGAAGTCAAGGTGGCGTTCATCTACAACTTTGTCCTGTTTGCCGAATGGCCCGGCGAGGTCGGCGGCACCTTGAGGCTGTGCCTATACGGGGCAGACCGTTTTGGACAGGCCCTTGACGTGCTTCAGGGCCGCCTGGCGAATGCCCGTGTCATTGAGTTACACCGCCGGCAAAAAGGGCAGTCGCTCAAGGACTGCCAGCTTGCTTTTTTGTCGGACCCGCTCAATACCGACGGCCTTCGCTTGCTGGAGGAGTTGCGCGGTCTGCCGGTCTTGACCGTAGCGGACAGCCCGGGTGCTGCCCACATGGGCGTGGCGCTGAACATGGTGGAGGCCAACGGCCGAATGGGCTTTGAGGTGAATTTGTACTCGGTGCGTGCAGCCCGCATCAAGATCAGTTCCAAACTGTTGCATTTGGCCAGGGAGGTGGTTCAATGATGCCGCGCATCACACTGGGTGCCCGCATGCGGCGCGTCAATCGCATTGCCTTGTTGACCGCTTTGGGCTTGGTGACGTTCATCATCCTGATTAGCAGTGCTTTTCTGGGGCTGTTGGCCTTGGTGGACAGTAGCCGGGTGCAGGCCCGGGTGCTGGCCGAAAACGCCGGCGCATCGCTGATGTTTAAAGACGCCCGATCGGCCGAAGATCTCCTGGCCTCATTACAGCACTCGCCCAACGTGTTGGCCGCCAGTCTTTACACCAGCGAGCTGGCATTGTTCGCCAGCTACCAGCGCGAGGGGGAGGCAGCCATGCGTCCGTTGGAGGCGCCATCCGACGGATGGGAGTTGCAAGCAGGTCAGATCATGCTGACCCAGTGGGTCAACAGCCCGGGGGATCAATTTGGCTGGCTTGTTCTGCGGGTTGGCTTGGGCAGCCTGTACCAGCAAACAGCCTGGCAACTGCTCTCCACCCTGCTGGGTGCAGCGCTGGCGCTGCGGGCCAGTGTGCTGCTGCTGCGCCGACTGAACCGCTCCATGCTGACACCACTGCACCAGCTCACCGAGCTGATGGAGCATGTGGCCAGCGGGCACTACTCGGACGTAGCGGCCCAACACAGTGATATTGCCGAGCTGAACAAGCTGTCGCGAGGCTTCAACACCATGCTGACCCACATTGCGGACCGGGAGGGCAGCCTGGCCATGCACCGCGACCACCTGGAAGACCAGGTTGCACTGCGAACCGCCGAGTTGCGCCAGGCCAAAGAGGCGGCCGAGGCCGCCAACCGGGCCAAGAGCGAGTTTTTGGCCACCATGAGCCACGAGATCCGCACCCCCATGAACGGTGTGCTGGGCATGAATGACCTGCTGATTCGCAGCACGCTCACGCCTGAGCAACGCGTGTATGCCGAAACCGTGCAGGCCTCGGGCCAGCATTTGCTGGCCATCATCAACAACATTCTGGATTTTTCCCGAATTGAATCGGGTCACCTCCAGCTCGAAGCCATTGACTTCAATCTGGGCGATCTGGTTCAAAGCGCGCTCTTGATGTTTGCCCAACCGGCCCAAGCCAAAGGTCTGGCGCTCAAGCTCAAGCTGGCGCCTGAGGACAGCGCGCTCATCCTGCGCGGTGACCCGCTGCGCCTGCGCCAGATTCTGGTCAACCTGTTGGGCAATGCTGTCAAGTTCACAGCCCGTGGCGAAGTCGTACTCAGCGTTGCTTGCCAGCGGCTTGCGCCTGAAGAGGTCAGCATCCGTCTGGTGGTGGAGGACTCGGGTGTGGGTATTTCGCCGGATGCTCTGAGCAATATATTCAAGTACTTTTCACAAGCCGACAGTTCCACCACGCGCCAGTTCGGCGGCACTGGCCTGGGCTTGGCTATTTGCCAGCGCTTGCTGGACCTGATGGGTGGCAAGATCAAGGTGGCGAGCAGGCCGGGCCTGGGCACCCGTTTCACGGTGAAACTGTGCTTGCCCAACGTGCAGGGCGCGCCAGCACCACGCCTGGCGCGCCTGCCGGGCTCAGGCGACGCATCTCCTGCCGAACCTCTGGCACGCCTGGTTGGCAAGGTCTTGCTGGTCGAGGACGACGAAACCAACCAATTGGTAGCCCGGGCCATGCTGGACAAATTGGGTCTGGAGGTTCAGTGGGTCAGCAACGGCGCGCAAGCGCTGGCGCGGGTACAAATTTTTGACTTCGATCTGGTGCTGATGGATTGCCAGATGCCGGTAATGAACGGCTTTGAGGCAACCGCGCGCATGCGCCAGTTGCCCGACGGCCGCGGTGCCACACTGCCCATCGTGGCCTTGACCGCCAATGCCTTGGCTGGCGATGAGAAAAAATGTCGGGACGCCGGTATGGACGCTTTTTTGGTGAAACCCCAAACCCTGGAATGCCTGCACGCCATGCTCTCACGCTGGCTGCCAAAGCAGCCTGTTACCGATCTTGTGGGTGATCCGGTTACAGCACCTGATATCGCCTGGAAGCCCCTGGGCTCTGAGACCTCGGCCATCAATCTTTTGGTGATTGACAAGCTGCGCGAGCTGGATGCCTCGGGCAGTATGGGGTTGGCCCGTGCAGTGCTTGAAGCGTTCCGCGACACAGCCGCGCCGGGTCTGCTGCGGGTGCAGTCAGCCTTGACTCTGGGCAACACGCAGGCGCTGGGCCAGGCCGCCCATGCGCTCAAGTCATCCAGTGCGAATGTGGGCGCTCAGGTTTTGTATGTGGCTTACCGCGAACTGGAGCAGTGCGCCCGCGGGGGGCGCATTGACGATGCCCAGGCCCTGTTTGAGCAGGTTCGCTCAGAGCAGGAACGGGTTGTTTCAAAAATCGATGAACTTCTGTTGGAGTTGACATGAATACCTCAGACATCCGGATTCTGGTGGTCGATGACGACGCCACGGCCCGCATCTTGTTCCATGCGGCCTTGAGTCGATTTGGCTTCAATGTCAGCGTAGCCGAGAGCGGCGAGGCGGGTTTGCGCCAGTTCAACGCCAGCCCGTTTGATATGGTGATGCTTGATATTGGTCTGCCCGGCATGAGCGGCATTGAGGTCTGCAAGGTGCTGCGCACCCAGGCTGATCCCCTACTTCCGATCATGATGGTGACCGGCATGGACGACGTGCTGTCCGTGGAGCAGTCTTATGCGGCAGGGGCAACCGACTTCATTGCCAAACCGATGTGCTGGTCATTGATCAGCCACCGGGTGATGTATTTGCTGCGCGGGCACCAGACATTGCTGGACCTGCGCGCCGCAAATGCCAAGATCCAGCACCTTGCTGCATTTGACAGCCTGACCCAGTTGCCCAACCGGCAGTCGTTTGTGGACCGCCTGCAGCGCGAGGTCCGGCGAGCGTGCCAGAGCGAGACCCGCCTGGCGGTTTTGTTCATGGACCTGGACGGGTTCAAGACCATCAACGACACCCTGGGCCACAGCGCCGGCGACCTGGCGCTGCAATGGGCGGCCAACCAGCTGCGAGAAGCCATGCGCCCCAAAGACGTGCTGGCAAGATCGAGCGAGTCCGCCGCCGACGCCGGCATTGCCCGCCTGGGGGGAGACGAGTTCACGGCCCTGATTCAAGGCATCAGCGATCCGCAGGACGTGGTGACAGTGGCTCAGCGCATCTTGCAACTCATGCGCGAGCCCCTGATTTTGAATGGCCTGGAGGTGCGACTCACCTGCAGCATGGGCATCGCCCTGTTTCCTGATGACGGCGAGGACGCTGCCACCTTGCTCCAGCACGCTGATACGGCGCTGTACCAAGCCAAGGACGTTGGGCGCGACAACTGCCAGTTCTACAGTGCCGCGTTCACCCGGATGGCCCAGGAGCGTCTGGCTCTGGTGAGTGACCTTCGCCTGGCCGTGCAACGCGGCGAGTTTCTGCTTCTCTACCAGCCTCAGGTCAATGCGGTCAGCGGGTGCATTGAGGCGGTGGAGGCGCTGATTCGCTGGCAACGCCCCGGTTACGGCCTGGTGCCACCGTCGGACTTTATTGCTGCAGCAGAGCACAGCGGCCTGATTGTCCCGATCGGTTACTGGGTGCTGCGCACCGCATGTGAAGACGGCGCGCGCTGGCAGCGTGAGGGAAACACATTGCGCGTGGCCGTTAATTTGTCAGCCCGCCAGTTCAAGGACCCCCATCTGGTGGACGTGGTGTTCGACGTCTTGGCCCAGACCGGGTTGGCGCCGGAGTTGCTGGAGCTGGAGGTGACCGAGTCCGTGGCGATGGAGGACACGGGCGCCACCCAGGTCATTCTGGATGGCTTCAAGCGCGCTGGGGTGCGCTTGTCACTCGATGATTTTGGGACGGGTTATTCGTCGCTCAGTTACCTCAAGCGCATGTCCATCCACACTTTGAAGGTGGACCAGAGTTTCATCAAGGGTTTGCCACTGGAGCTGGAAAGCACGGCTATCGTTCAGGCGATGGTTGCCATGGCCCACAGTCTGGGGGTTCGGGTCACGGCCGAGGGGGTGGAAACCATGGCTCAGGCCCGGGCCCTGCAAAGCATGTCTTGCCATGCTTTGCAGGGTTTTTTGTTCAGCCAGCCTTTGCCTGCAACCGCCCTGGCCGCTGTTTTAAGCCAACGCTGGCTGATCCGCGAGCCGCAGCCGCCTTGGCCCAGAGCTGGCCTGCTGGGGCAGGCCTGACCCCAAAGGGAGCCATGGGCTCCCTTTTTTTTGCTTGCCCCGTTTGTTTTTTGGGTGTGGAATAGTGGGTGCTCAGGATTTCATGTATCAAAAATATCAACAATATTTGGAAATAAATGATTCTGGTCACTAAAATTCAATGACGGTTTCTCATAGTCGCTGCATCAAAACAACCCAGGTGATCCCATGAACCTATCCCGACTCAAAATCTCGACCCGGCTTTTTCTTGCCTTTGGCACCATTGTTCTGCTGGCTGTGATTTCCAGCGGCATTGCGCTGCTGCAACTCAAAGGCATCCAGAACAGCCTGGACAAAATTGTTACTGAAAATAACGTCAAGATTGCATTGATCAACAGCAAGATTGATGCTGTGCACGTGGTGGCTCGGGTCATGCGCACCGTCGTGATCACGACGGATGAGGGTCAGAAGGCGGCTGGAAAGAAGTTGATCGAAGAACAGCGTGAAAAGTACGATGCCATACATGCCAAGGTCATGAAGCTCCAGTCGAGTGATGCAGGCAAAGCCAAAATTGCAGCCATTGAGGCGGCCACCGCCAAGGCGCGTCCGCTGAACAACAAAGTCATTGAGCTGGGGGTGGCCGGCCAGGTGCAGGAAGCACTGACGCTCCTGACGGCCGAAGCCGGCCCCGCCACACAAGCCTGGCAAGACGCACTGGCCGATAACCTGAGTTTTCAGCAGGCTAACAATCAGGTTGAGTACGAGACCGCCCTGGCCGACTACCTGGTTGCGCGCAATACGCTGATCTTCAGTGCCCTGTTCAGTCTGTTGGTGGCCGTTGCTCTGGCATTGTGGGTGGTTCGCAGCATTGTGAGCCAACTCGGGGGTGAGCCCGCAGACGTAGCGCAGTTGGCCAACGCCATTGCCGATGCCGACTTGAGCAGCGCCATTACCGTGCGCCCGGGCGACACCACCAGTGTGGTGGCGGCCATGGCCCGCATGCAGCAGGCCCTGATCACCATCGTTGGCTCTGTGCGCGGCAACGCTGACAGTGTGTCCACGGCCAGCGCCGAAATCGCCCAGGGCAATAACGACTTGTCCAGCCGCACCGAGCAGCAGGCCAGCGCCCTGGAAGAAACAGCAGCCTCCATGGAACAACTCGGCGCCACCGTTCGGCAAAACGCCGACAACGCCCGCCAGGCCAACCAATTGGCCCTGAGCGCCAGCACCGTGGCCGCGCAGGGTGGCGAGGTGGTGGGCCTGGTGGTTGAAACCATGAAAGGCATCAACGACAGTTCCCGCAGGATATCGGACATTATTCAAGTCATTGACGGCATTGCTTTTCAGACCAACATCCTGGCCCTGAATGCGGCGGTCGAGGCCGCACGGGCCGGCGAGCAAGGTCGCGGCTTTGCCGTGGTGGCCAGTGAGGTGCGGTCCTTGGCAGGCCGCTCGGCGGACGCCGCCAAAGAGATCAAGAGCCTCATCAACGCCAGCGTGGAGCGTGTGGAGCACGGCACCGCTCTGGTGGACCAGGCTGGCAACACCATGACCGAGGTGGTGGGCAGCATTCGCCGTGTGACCGACATCATGGGCGAGATCAGCGCTGCCAGTAACGAGCAAAGCCTGGGGGTGTCTCAAATCGGCGAGGCCGTGACCCAAATGGACCAGGTCACGCAGCAAAATGCCGCGCTGGTGGAAGAGATGGCTGCAGCCGCCAGCAGCCTCAAGAGCCAGGCGCAAGACCTGGTGCAGACCGTGTCGGTGTTCAAGCTCGGCGGGCATGCGGCTCACCACGCCATGCGAACGGCGGCGCCCACGAGCTACAGCCGGCCTGCGCCACCCCGTGCACCGTTACCCCGCCCGGCCGCGCCCAAGCTGCGCACCACCAGCGCGAGCCGTCCCGCTGCGCCCGCCAGCCTGCCCAGTCCCAAGGCGCAAGCATCCAAAAGCACAACTGCTGCAACCACCCAGAGCAACGATGCCGACTGGGAAACCTTTTAAGCAAGCCAAAGCGACTCAACATGCCTGATATTCCAGTGGTCACTCCTACCATCAAAACCTTTTGCACCACGCGGGAGGCAGCCACGATGCTGGGCGTGTCGGTGGGCACGGTGCAACTTTGGGTCGAGAGTGGTCTGCTCAACGCCTGGAAAACAGCGGGCGGTCACCGCCGTGTGATGCGGGACTCGGTGCTGGGTTTGCTGCACAAAGAATCAGGCCTTGGCGCCAGCCAGGCTGCTGTACCTGCGCCGCCGGTATTGGCGGCGCCAGATGAGCAGCGTCCGCGACGTCTTGGTGTGCTGGTGGTTGAGGACGACCCTGTGCTGTTGCGCCTGTACGAAGCCACCATCAAAAAATGGCCCATGGCACCCGAGTTGACCTTGGCACCCAACGGATTGACTGCTTTGTTGAAGCTGGGAAGTTACAGCCCGGACCTGCTGATCACCGACCTGAACATGTCGCAACTGGATGGTTTCGAGATGTTGCGGGTGATCCGCAGCACCCCAAGCCTGGATGCCACCACCATCGTGGTGGTCAGCGGGCTTGACGCTGCCATGATCGCATCGCGTGGTGGCGTGCCTCCCGGTATCGAGGTGCTGCCCAAACCGATTCCCTTTGAGCGGCTGAAGGCCATTGCCATGAGCTTGGTGAATGAGCGCCGTCTTGAGCGCCGGGGGGCTTGAGTCTCCAGCTCAGGCGGCATGTGCTCAGAAAGCCACTTTGACGCAGCCTCTGCCTGACGCCTTGGCTGTGTAGCAGGCTTGGTCTGCGGCCAGTTGAACGTCATGAGCCTGTGCCCAGCGGCTGTCAATCGGGGCCAGGCCGACGCTGGCGCCAATGTGCAACACCGTCCCTTGAAATTCAAAATGCAGGGTGTTGACCTTGCTGCATACCAACTGCGCCACGCGCAGTGCGGCTTCCGGGTCGCAGTTTTCAAGCAGCAAGGCAAACTCGTCGCCGCCCAAGCGGGCCACGGTATCTTTGGTGCGCACACAGCTTTGCAAGACACCGGCGAGGCGGCGAAGCAGCAGGTCACCCGCTGCGTGACCGACTGTGTCATTGACTTGTTTGAACCGGTCCAGGTCAATAAAGCACAGGGCATGCATTGCGCCGGAGGTTTTGGCTGATTCAAACAGGTGGCCCAAGACCCGGTCAAACTCAGCGCGGTTGGGCAAGCCCGTCAAATGGTCGTGTGTGGCGCGGTGCTCTACGGCCTTTTGGCGCCGGCGCTGCTCAGTGATGTTGCGAAACACCATCACAGCACCGTTGATATCGCCCATGGCGTCCAGAATGGGTGCGGCTGATCCGGCCACCGACAATTCAGTGTCCTGGCGTGTCAACAGGATGGAGTTGGGTGGCAAGACAACGTTGACACGTCCCGCAAGGCACAGGCGCACTGCGCAGTCACCCTGGGCTTGTGTGAGTTCATCTATCACCTGCAGGACCCGCGCAATGTCCTGGCCTTCCGCCTCGGCCTGGCTCCAGCCGGTGAGCAGCTCTGCAGCGGCATTCAACAGCTCCACCCGGGCGTGAGCGTCAGTGGTGATGACTGCATCAGCAATCGAGCGCAAGGTCACCAAGGTACGCTGGTGTTCGGTGGCCACGGCCGATTGCAACGCCCGTCGATCGGTGATGTCCTGAAGGTGTCCATGCCAAAGCACATCGCCATTGGTGCGCAACTCCGGCATGGCGCGTCCTTCCAGCCAGCGTACACCCTTGGCTCGCAAGATGATCCGGTACTCCAGGTGCCACACCGTGCCTGCCTTTGCGGACTCTTCCGTATGGGCCCAGAAGGCCGGCAGGTCATCCGGGTGAATGAGTTGGTGAAACGGCTCAGCGCTGTGGATGAGTTGTTGAGGCCGCAGGCCACAAATGACCCGGATCCCTTCGCTTGCGTAGGGCACACATGTGGTGCCATCGGCCCTGCGCAAGAACTGGTAGATCATGCCGGGGGCTTGTTCCACGGCTTTTTTGATGTTGAAGAGGTCATCTTCCAGACGCTTGCGCTCGTTCACGCGCATGACCACGCATTCGAAAGCGGTCGAGTCACCTTCCTGCAAACGCACGGCATTGAAGAGCACCGGAATCTCAAGCTTCTGGTCACCCGCGAGGTTCAGAAATACCTCTTCAACGCGGCCGTTCGCGTGCAGCATCGTCATGGCCTGCATGTGAAACAGGAGTCTGAAAGCGGGAGCCAAAAGGTCGTCCAGCACCCGGCCTACCAAGGCATCGCGTTCGAGCCCCAGCAGTCTGCAGAGCGTCTGGTTGGCATCGAGCAGAACCAGACTCTGGTTCATCAAAAAGATGCCGCAAGGCGCGTTTTGCAGACTCAGGGAGGTCGTTGGGGTATCACTCACGGACAGATCACCCGCAGCTCTGGAGGTAGGCCCGCATCAGGGCAATGGTCTCTTTCGGGTGGCTCATGTGGGGGCAGTGGCCGGTGGCTTGCATGGTTTGCAAGCGGCTGTGTGGCAGGTGATCATGCAAATAGCGGCCCACTTCGGCCGGCGCCACAGAGTCCTGTGTGCACTGCAAAATGAGCACCGGCTTGTCGCAGTGGCTCAGATCAGCCCGGTTGTCGGCCAAAAACGTGGCCGCTGCAAAGCGCCGTGCAATCGGGGGGGCCATGGCGCAAAAACTGGCCTCCAACTCGGCCCCCAATTCAGGCCGGTCCGGATTTTTCATGACCACGCCAGCCAGGTAATTGGCCCAGCCCGTCTGGTTGCGCTCAATCATGTCCAGCAACCCCTCAACATCGGCATGCTCAAAACCGCCGTGGTAGTGCGGTGCGTCATTCAAGTAGCGTGGCGAGGGGCAGACCATGACCAGCCGCTCAATGCGCTGCGGCATGTCAATGGCGGCCAGCAAACAGATCATGCTGCTCACCGAGTGCCCTACCAAAATGGCGTCGTGCAAATCAAGTTGCTCGCAAACCTCCACAACATCCCGCGCGTAACCCGCCAGGCTGCTGTAGCGCTCGGGGTCGTAGGCGTCCAGGTCCGACTGGCCCCCACCCACGTAGTCAAATAAAACCACTTGGTAATCTTG
>JAUXQA010000134.1 GCA_030683195.1 Rhodoferax sp.
GGCAGTAACTATCTGTTCTTCGAGAATCCGCGCTGAGTGCTTGGAAGTGGGCGATGGCCAACAGTCTCAAAACAGGTGCGTGCCCCCCCAACGTTGGTCACCGTTTTCTGCCTCAAGCCAAAATCCAGCCTGAAAGTGCGGCGCGCGAGCGTTGCAAGTTGACCCGGCCTAGGACTCTGAACCGCGTTCTTGGGTCGATTCGGATATTGGCAGTCTAGGCTGAGCTAAGGTGATCAACAGCCCGCGAGTTTGTCGTAGAAGACAAACCCGAGACCCCCGACAAAAAGGGGGGAGGACGAAAATTCGCGCTATGGCAATGTTAATTGGGTCAGTTGGCACCCGAATAGTGAGTGCCCGGCGGCTAGAAACTGCTGCGATTTTGATAGCTTCCTGCGCAGGGAATATCTGCGCTAGAGCCACTTTTTGTACAAATTCAGCCGCCAGCCACACCCTGGGTGTTCACATAGAGGGAATAGACTGATTGGCTGGCCGCCATGAATAAACGATTACGTTTGGGGCCGCCAAAACACAGGTTGGCGCAGCGTTCTGGCAGGGCGATATGGCCTATCGGCGTGGCGTCGGGTGCAAACACCATCACGCCATCGTGCCCCGGGCCGCCACCCCAGCCGGCCCACAAATTGCCGTCCACGTCGCAGCGGAAGCCATCGGGGCTGACGCCTTCTTCGCAGGTGAAGAACACGCGGTCGTTCACCAGCTGGCTGCCGTCGGCTGCCAGGTCAAACACCCGGATGCGCTGGGGTGAGGCGCCGGACTCCACCACGTACAGCAGCCGTTCATCCGGAGAGAAGCACAGACCATTGGGCCGCGCCACCGCATAGCTCACCATCGTGCACTGGCCGCTGGCCGGGTCGAAGCGGTAGACGCAGGTGGGCAGTTCGGGCGTGGCGTCATGCCCTTCGTAGTGGCCAAGGATGCCGAAGGGCGGGTCGGTGAACCACACCGTGCCGTCAGACTTCACCACCACGTCGTTGGGCGAGTTAAGTGGTTTACCGTTGAACTGGTCCACCAGCACCGTGGTGCTTCCGTCGTACTCGGTGCGCACCACGCGCCGCCCGCCGTGTTCGCAGCTGATCAGCCGGCCTTGGCGGTCGCGGGTATGGCCGTTGCTGTAGTTTGAGGGCTGGCGGAACACGCTCACCGCACCGGTGGATTCTTCCCACTTCAGCATGCGGTTATTGGGGATGTCGCTCCATAAAAGATAGCGTCCATCGCCAAACCACACCGGCCCCTCGGCCCAGCGCATGCCCGTTGCCAGGCGCTCCACGGCAGCGGCATACAGGTGGTATTTTTGAAAACGCGGGTCCAGTACCTGGATGGCCGTGTCGGGGTAACGTTCGCAGGCTTGCCACATGGGGAACTTCCAAAAAAAGCAAAGCGACCAGTATGCCTGCGGCGCAGGCTCTCCGTCCGCGTCAGGCCGGTCCCAGGGGGGAATGTCGCCTAGCGTTTCCAGCAGAAAGTCGATCAGCGCACGTCAGGCCCTGATCGGTGTGGATGCGAACCCAGATGAAGTTGGGAAACACACTCAGCCGAATCGGCTCAATTTTCATGATCTTCAAAATCCACTCCAAGAAAAACCGCAAAGGTCTCCCCTTGCGGCCCGGGTCACGTGTCAGCGCTGGCTATCAGCCGCCACGTGCCTTCTTCAGGGCATCCAGCACGATGGTCACAGGCTCTTGGCCGATGATGGGCAAGTTCTTGTCATACACCGGCTTGACCTTCTCGAACATGCGTTTCTGTTCGGCAGGCGTCACTTCATTGACTGTCATGGTCTTCTTCAGGTTGGCAAGCGATTTTTCGTTCAAGCTGCGATTGGCAGCTCGTTCAACCTTCTGGCCTTCGATGGCTGCCTCGCGCAACACGGCTTGCTCTTGCGGGGTGAGCTGGTCCCAGAGCTTCTTGCTGTAAAGAATCAGGAAGGGTGTGTAAGCGTGCCGCGTGACGCTCAGGTACTTTTGCACTTCGCTGAATTTGGAAGTCTCAATGGTGACGAATGGGTTTTCCTGGCCGTCGATGGTTTTGGTTTCCAACGCAGTGAACACCTCGCCAAAGTTCATTGGCACGGCATTGGTCCCGAGCGTCTTGAAGGTATCCAGGAAAACGTTGTTCTGCATCACGCGAACCTTCACACCCTCAAAGTCTTCCACCTTGGTTACCGGGCGCTTGTTGTTGGTCAGGTTGCGGAAACCGTTTTCCCAGTAGGCTAGATTGATAAGGCCAGCTTCTTCGAGTTTCTTGTTGAAGTAGACGCCGGCCGGGCCGTCGAGAACTGCATCGGCTTCCTTTTCGTTGGCGAACAGGAAGGGCAGGTCAAACACGCCAAGTTCCTTGACGATGCCCACCAGCGGCGAGCTGGAGGTGCAAACCATCTCCTGTGTGCCCGCGCGCAATGCTTGTGTGGCCTGCAGGTCGCCGCCGGCTGAACTGTTCCAGAAGGCATTGATCTTCATCTTGCCACCGGACTTGGCCACCAGAACTTCCTGCATCTTTTTGAAGCCGAGGCCAACCGGGTGGTCTTCCGCTACCCCGTTGGTGAACTTGATCGTGCGTTCTGCATACTGCGCAAAAGCGGCGCTGCTGAACAGCATGGTGGCGCCGGCCAGGGCGGTGACGGCGGTGGATATGAGGGTTCTACGCTTAAACATGGTTGTCTCCTAAAAAAGTTATCTACTGTCAACGGAAAAAAGTTTCGTCAATGCATCCACCAGTGAAGGGGAACAGTGACGATCTGGGGGAAAAGTACCAGCAGGAACAACACGGCAAGTTGCGCCAGCAGGAAAGGCAACACGCCCTTAAAGGCATCGTCCATGGAGATTTTGGCCACGCCGCACACCACGTTAAGGACAGTACCCACGGGCGGCGTGATCAGGCCGATGGCATTGTTCATGATGAACATCACGCCAAAGTAAACAGGGTCAATGCCGGCCTTCAGAACCACTGGCATCAACACCGGAGTCAGGATCAGCACGGTCGGCGTGAAGTCCAGCGCTGTCCCGACCACCACGATGAGAATCATCATGAAGCACATCAGCAGTATTTTGTTGTCCATGAAGGGTTCCAGCATGCCGGCGACTTCAGTAGGTATGTTGGCCACCGTGATCAGCCAGGCACTCACCATGGCTGCAGCAACCAGAAACATCACCACAGCCGTTGTCTTGCCAGCCGAGAGGATCAGGCCGTACATCTCCGACCATTTCAGTTCGCGGTATACGAACATGCCGACCACAAAGCTGTAAACCGCGGCCACGACCGCCGCCTCGGTCGGTGTAAATGCACCCGCCTTCATGCCGCCGATGATGACGACTGGCAGTGCCAGCGCTAGGCTGCCCCGCCAAGTGATGGCTAGGCGCTCGGGAATACTAATCTTCGGCGCAGGTTTTACTTTTTCCTTCTTGGCCAGGAACCACCAGGTTATTCCAACCGCAGCTCCCATGAGGATGCCGGGTACGATGCCAGCTAGAAAAAGCTTGGTGATCGATACGTTCCCGGCCACGCCAAAGATGATCATGCCGATCGATGGCGGAATCACTGGTGCGATGATGCCGCCAGAGGCGATCAGCCCGGCCGAGCGGTTGATGTTGTAGCCTGCAGCCCTCATCATTGGAATCAGCAATGCAGCAAGCGCGGCAGTGTCGGCGACGGCAGATCCTGACAGAGACGCCATCACGATTGCAGCCACGACCGTCACATAACCCAGTCCACCACGGAAGTGCCCCACCCATGCCATGGCGAGGTTGACAATGCGCCGGCTCAGGCCGCCGGCATTCATGAACTCGCCGGCCAACATGAAAAATGGCACGGCTAACAAGGGAAAATTGTCGGCACCGTCGACAAAGCGCTGCGCCAGGATCTGGCTGTCCCAAGCCACCAGGCCACTGGTGGCAGCCAGAAAGCCCATCAGGCAAAGGCCGCATACCAGCAATGCGTAGGCAATCGGCATGCCGATGCCCATGGCCGCCAGCAGGCTGATGATAAAAATGCTTACTGTCATGCGTTGCTATCCTTGAGTTGCTTTTCGGTGTCGGCCAGGCCTTCGGTCTCAATCACTTGCACCAGTTCGTCCTCCCGGATCTTGCCGCTGAGAATGCGCCAGAGCACGCGTAGGTTCATGACTGCCATGACCGTTCCGACCACATACCCAACGCTGTACACCCAAATCATCGACATGCCCAGCACTGGCGAAACGTTGCTGGCCTGCAGCGGATGCATTTCGTAAGTGCCCACAAACAGCATGACGTTGCAGCCAAGCATCAGCAACTCACTGAGAAAGAGACAGGCCTTCTTGCCCCCCAAGCCGAGGCGCTTGACTACGGTGTCTACGCCTAGGTGACCGTGCTCGCGCATGGCCACCATGGAGCCAAGGTAGGTCAGCCAGATGAAGCAATATCGCGACAGTTCGTCGGACACATCAATGCCCGAATTGAATCCGTAGCGCAACACCACATTGCCGAACACCATGACGACCATGGCCAGCATGCAGGCCACAATCAGAAATTCCATCAGCTTGAACAAGCCGTCGATGGGTTTTTGAATCACGCTTTGCAATTTTTTTCTCCTGTTATCAGTTGTTATGGGAATGGGTGGTACATACCGGCTGCTTCCGAA
>JAUXQA010000142.1 GCA_030683195.1 Rhodoferax sp.
GTAGCGGGACGCACGCCCATACGTGGGCTTGATGCCCGTGACACCGCAAAACGAGGCCGGCTGACGGATCGAGCCCCCCGTGTCAGTCCCCGTCGCGGCGGGCGCCAGCCGGGCTGCCACCGCAGCGGCGCTGCCGCCAGACGACCCGCCTGGTGTGCGCGTGGTGTCCCAGGGGTTTTGGACCGGGCCATACGCCGAATTCTCGTTGGCAGAACCCATGGCAAATTCATCGCAATTGAGTTTGCCCAGTGTCACAACGCCTTGGTCGGCCAGCTTGGCAACCACCGTGGCATCAAAAGGCGACCGGTATCCAGTCAACATCTTCGAACCGGCGGTCGTGACGAATTCACGGGTCACAAAAATATCCTTGTGGGCGACCGGCACACCGAGCAGCTCGCCCGCCGAGCCAGCGGCCAGCGCGACGTCGGCCGCCCGGGCTTGGGCCATCGTGGCCTCTTCGTCAATGTCCAAAAAAGCGCCCAGCGAGGCATGGGCCCGGGTACGGGCCAAAAAGTGCTGCGAGGTCTCAACAGCAGACACCTTGCGTGCACGAAGCAGGGCAGCTAACTGGGCTACCGTCAGGTCATGGAGATCGGAAGTGTTGTGTGTCATGGCTTACTCGATCACTTTGGGGACCAAAAACAGGCCATTTTCAACAGCCGGCGCGTTGCGCTGATTGGCCTCGCGGTTATTGGGCTCGCTCACCCGGTCTTCGCGCAGGCGCAAAGTCACATCCTGGATCGTGGCCAACGGGTGGGCCAGAGGTTCCACGCCCGTGGTGTCAACCGCACGCATTTTCTCAACCAGCTCAAAAAAGCCATTAATTTGCGCCAGCATGCGATCGCTCTCAGCCGGGTGAAGCTCCAGCCGGGCCAGATTGGCAATGCGGGCGATGTCAGCAGATGTCAGGGACATAACAGATTTTCATTCGAAACGGGTTGTAAAACACCTCAAAAGGGGGTGCGACGGTTCAAGCTTTCAAAGGGGATGGGGTATTATCCCGCCTTTGCTTGCCTGTGTGCAGCGCAGCATTTTTTTGCTGAAAAATTACAATTTGAACTAGTCAATATGGTGACGGACCGCCGAAGCGCAGGCCGTACCCGAGAGGATATTTAATGTTTGGTGCATTCCGTCAGTATTTTTCAACTGATTTGGCGATCGACCTTGGCACCGCCAACACCCTGATTTACGTACGCGACAAGGGCATTGTCCTTGATGAGCCCTCGGTCGTGGCCATCCGCCACGAAGGTGGGCCGCAGGGTAAAAAAACCATTCAAGCGGTGGGCAAGGAGGCCAAGGCCATGCTGGGCAAAGTGCCTGGCAACATAGAGGCCATCCGCCCCATGAAAGACGGCGTGATTGCCGATTTCACCGTGACCGAGCAAATGCTCAAGCAGTTCATCAAGATGGTGCACCCTCGCTCTGTCTTTCGACCCAGTCCACGCATCATCATTTGCGTGCCCTGTGGCTCGACCCAGGTTGAACGCCGGGCCATCCGGGAATCTGCTCTGGGCGCCGGCGCCAGCGACGTCTATCTGATTGAAGAACCCATGGCAGCCGCCATTGGTGCCGGGTTGCCGGTCAGCGAAGCTAGCGGCTCCATGGTGGTCGATATTGGCGGGGGGACTACCGAGGTCGGCGTGATTTCGCTGGGCGGCATGGTTTACAAAGGCAGTGTGCGCGTCGGCGGCGACCGCTTTGACGAAGCCATCATCAGCTATATACGCCGCAATTACGGCATGCTCATTGGTGAGCCCACGGCAGAGTCGATCAAGAAAAAGATCGGCTCGGCGTTTCCGGGCAGCGAAGTGCGAGAGATGGAAGTTCGTGGCCGCAACCTGTCCGAAGGCGTACCCCGCAGTTTCACGATCTCAAGCAACGAAATTCTCGAAGCGCTGACCGACCCGATCAACAACATCGTCATGGCCGTGAAGAACGCGCTGGAGCAAACCCCGCCGGAACTCGGCGCGGACATTGCCGACCGCGGCATGATGCTGACCGGCGGCGGCGCCCTCTTGCGCGACCTTGACCGCCTGCTGGCCGAAGAGACCGGCTTGCCGGTGCTTGTGGCTGAAGATCCACTCACCTGCGTGGTTCGGGGCTGTGGCATGGCGCTGGAGCGCATGGACCGCCTGGGGTCCATCTTTACCAGCGAATAAACGGCAGTTGCGGCGATGCCACTTGGTACGCTGGACGGTACACCGCCCCCCTTCTTCAGACAGGGCCCCTCGGCCCTGTCCAAGCTGATTTTCTTCAGCGTGCTGGCGCTGTTTCTGATGGTGGCGGACGCCCGGTTTCCTGTGGCGCAGCACCTGCGTGCCGGCTTGGCGACGGTTTTATACCCGCTGCAATGGCTGGTGATGCGACCCGTGGCTTTGGCGCAAGACGGCGGCAAGTATTTTGAATCACTGAAAGGCTCCCAAGCCAGCGAAGCCGCAGCCCACCAAAAGCTGGCCGTGCAGTCGTTGCGCGCCAGCCAAGTAGAGCAGTTGCTTTTGGAGAACACCCGTTTGCGCCAGTTGATGGGCTTGCGGGATCGGGTGGCCACGCCCGCGCAGGCGGCGCAGGTCCTGTACGACGCAGCCGACCCCTACACCCGGAAAATCATCATCGACAAAGGCACCGTCAACGGTGTGGCGGCGGGCTCGCCCGTGCTTGATGAAAACGGCGTCCTGGGCCAGGTGACCCAGGTTTACCCACTGGTGAGCGAGGTGACGCTGGTCACTGACCGGGACCAGGCCATCCCCGTGCTGAACACCCGCACCGGTGCCCGTGGCGTGGCGTTTGGCGACCCGGCCTCACGCAGTGGTGCACTGGAGTTGCGCTTTATTGCCGCGCATGAAGACGTGCTGGCGGGCGACCTTCTGACCACCAGCGGCGTAGACGGCGTGTACCCGCCAGGCCTGCCCGTGGCCCGGGTGGAAAAAGTGGATCCCCGGGCGGACTCGGCTTTCGCCCGCATCACGTGCAAGCCACTGGCCTTGGTCGGGGGCGTGGTCCATGTGATGGTGTTTGAGCCGGCGGCCAACCAGATTGCACCCCGACCCGAACCCGTTGTGACCGGCACAACAGACAAAAAGAGCCGCTCAAAATGATCATGCGACCTGGCCACCAATTGCTGCTGCCTGCCAGCCCGTTCTTTATATGGGGCAGCCTGGTCATCGCCCTCGCCCTGAACATGCTCCAAAACATGGGCTTGTGGGGGCGTGCCGCCTGGACCCCTGACCTGCTGGCCCTGGTGCTGGTGTTCTGGAGCATTCACCAGCCGCAGCGGGTAGGTATCGGCGCGGCGTTTGTCTTTGGCATCTTGCTCGATGTGCACCAAGGCGCATTACTTGGGCAACACGCACTGAGTTACACCGTCCTGAGCTTTCTGGCCATCGCCATTCACCGGCGCTTGCTGTGGTTCAGCGTTCCCTCGCAGGCCCTTCAGGTTTTGCCACTCTTTGCGGCATCGCACGCGATAGAGTTGGCTGCGCGCATGGCCACAGGTGGCAGCTTCCCCGGTTTCTGGATGTTCCTGGCGCCTTTGCTTGAGTCGTTCCTGTGGCCTGTGGTCAGCGTGCTGCTGCTGCTCCCGCAAAGGCGGGCACCCAACCCGGATGCGCACCGGCCGCTATGACCGAAATTCGTGACATTGAGGCCGATCTATCCCGCTTTCGGGTTCGGGCGCTGGTGGCCGGCGTGGTGGTGGTGCTGTGTTTCCTGCTTGTCGCCTCGCGCCTGGTGTACCTGCAGGTGGTGCGGCATGAAGACCTGAGGGAGCAGGCAGAAAGCAACCGAACCGCCATTATTCCGGTGGTGCCCAACCGGGGGCTGATCCTGGACCGCAATGGCATTGTTCTGGCCACCAATTACTCGGCCTACACGCTGGAGATCACCCGCTCCAAGGTACCCAACCTGGAGCAGACGATTGATGAGCTCTCCAAGGTGCTGGACATCACGGCGCGGGACCGCCGGCGCTTCAAAAAACTCCAGGAAGAGTCCAGGAGCTTCGGTTCATTGCCTCTGCGCACACGCCTCACCGATGAAGAAGTGGCCCGCTTTGCCGCCCAGCGTTACCGGTTTCCGGGTGTGGACATCAAGGCACGGCTGTTTCGCAACTACCCGCATGGCGAACTGGCCAGCCATGTCATTGGCTACATTGGCCGCATCAACCAAGCAGAGAAGGAACGACTGGACGACTCCGAAGACCAGGCCAACTACCGGGGCACAGAACACATTGGCAAGCTGGGGGTGGAACAAAGCTTTGAGACCCGCTTGCACGGCATCACCGGCGTCGACTCGGTCGAGACCTCGGCGGGCGGGCGGGCCACGCGCAAGCTGGCCAGCAAGCCCTCCACGCCGGGAGACACGGTGACGTTGTCCATCGACATCAAGCTGCAGCACATGGTGGAGGAATTGTTTGGGCAGCGCCGCGGGGCCTTGGTGGCCCTCGACCCCAAAACAGGGGAGGTGCTGGCCTTTGTGAGCAAGCCGACGTTTGACCCCAACCTGTTTGTAGACGGCATTGACACCGAAAGCTGGAAGGGGCTGAACGAGTCGCTGGACAAACCCCTGCTGAACCGCGCCTTGCGGGGCACCTACCCACCCGGCTCGACTTACAAACCCTTCATGGCCCTGGCCGCCTTGCAAACGGGCAAACGCTCAGCCTCGACGGTGATCAATGACGCCGGTTCCTGGATGTTTGGCGGACACCAGTTCAGAAGCCACGGTGACCACGGCCTGGGCGCGGTGGACATGTACATCAGCATCGTCAAGTCCAGCAACGTCTACTACTACTCCCTGGCCAACGACCTGGGGGTGGATGCCATGCACGACTTCATGAAACCGCTCGGCTTTGGTCAGATCACCGGCATCGACATTCAGGGCGAGGTACGCGGACTGCTGCCCAGCACCACCTGGAAGCGTGACTTCTACAAAAAACCGGAACAAAAGCGCTGGTACGCGGGTGAAACCATTTCACTGGGCATCGGGCAGGGCTACAACAACTTCACCATGCTGCAACTGGCACAGGCCACAGCCATCCTGGCCAACAATGGCATCAAGCACAAACCGCAAATGGTGATTGCCACTCAAGACGCGACTACCCGACTGACGACACCGCTGGCCGCTGATCCACCGCAAGACCTGGGCTACAAGCCAGAGCATGTGGCGATTGTGCGCAAGGCCATGGTGGGCGTGACCCAGGAAGGCACCGGCACCCGGGTGTTTGCGGGGGCGGGCTACCTGTCTGGAGGCAAGACCGGCACCGCGCAAGCGGTCTCGATTGGTCAAAAAGACAAGTACAACGCCAGCAAGATGGAAGAGCACCAGCGTGACCATGCGCTCTACATCGCATTTGCACCCGCTGAGGACCCCAAGATCGCCATTGCCGTGATTGTGGAAAACGCCGGTTTTGGCGCTGCCCATGCCGCCCCGATTGCGCGCCGGGTTTTTGACTACTGGTTGATGGGCCAATACCCCAGCGAGCAGGACATGGCAGCGGTGAAAATCGGGCAGGCCTCAGCCCCCCAGGGCACACCCCGCAAGGTGAGTGACATGCCTTGGCCGCCCGGCGCAACAGCGCCCGCCACCACCCCCCAAGCAGCCAAGCCGGCCCGGCCCGCGTCTACCGCGCGTTAACGCACAAAGGCGTCATAGCCGGTCTTGATAATCAAGGCGCTCACCACCAGCATGAAAAACACCCGGACAAAACTGGTGCCGTGCTTGAGCGCCAGACGTGTACCCAGCAAGCTGCCCACTACATTGGCCAGGGCCATGGCCACCACAAAATGCCACCAGATATGGCCTTTGGCCACAAACAACAGCAGTGCGGCCAGGTTGGTGGCTGTGTTCACCAGTTTGGCCGAAGCCGAGGCACTCAAAAAATCGTAGCCCAGCAGGCGCACAAACAGGAAGACCAGAAAGCTGCCCGTCCCTGGTCCGAAAAAACCATCGTAAAACCCGATCAGCGCACCCACCGAGGCCGCTACCCACTGCTCCCGGGCGCCAGAAAAACGAGGCGTGTGGCTGCGCCCCAGGTCTTTTTTGACCACGGTGTAGATCAACACCGCCAGCAAAACCAACGGCAAAAGCTTGCGCAAGTAGTCCGGCGACACCACGGTGACCAGCCAGGCCCCGGCGAACGACGCCACAAACCCGGCTCCCGCCGCAGGCAGCAAAGCTGCCCAGCGCATCTCGACCCGGCGGCTGAACTGCCACGTGGCAAAGGCGGTGCCCCAGACCGAGGCCCCCTTGTTGGTACCAAAGAGGGTGGCGGGGTGGGCTGCGGGGAAGGTGGCGAACAGGGCCGGCACCAGAATCAAACCACCACCGCCCACAATGGAGTCCACAAAACCGGCCAGCAAGGAGGCCAACGAAACAATCAACAATTCCATGCCTGCATTGTCCCATCAGGCTCACACTGGAATTGCTACTGTTTTTAGTCCACTCACCCAATCAACACGCCGGCTAGAGGCTGATTAAATGAAAAAAGCACCGGGATTGCCGGTGCTTTTTATGGTTTTTTATGTGCCTTTGTGAGGCGTGTCTCCTGGGTCGCTTGCCTTCAGCAGGCTCGCGGCCTGGTGTATAAGCTGGAGTTTACGCCCCAACATGGGGCGGCACATCGGGACAAACCCTTTGAGCATTTACCCTTTGAGGGCGGAAGCAGCATCCTCCACGATCCATTGCGCCGCCTTTTCGGCAATCATCAGGGTGGGCGAATTGGTGTTGCCGCTGGTGATGAGTGGCATAACGCCGGCGTCCACCACACGCAGGCCGGCAATCAAACTCCCGCGGGGGCCACGCACCCGCAGACGTGAATCCACCACGGCCATCGGGTCGTTGGCCGGGCCCATTTTGGTGGTGCCGACCGGGTGAAAGATGGTGGTGGCAATGTCGCCGGCCAGCTTGGCCAGATCAGCGTCGGTCTCAAACTGCACGCCGGGCTTCCATTCCTGCGGCTTGTATTTGGTCAGCGCAGGTTGCGCCACGATACGCCGGGTGACGCGCAACGAGTCTGCGGCCACCTTGCGGTCGGCCTCGGTGCTCAGGTAATTGGGGGCGATGGCGGGGGCTACGTCAAAGCGGGGGCTCTTGATCTGCACCATGCCCCGACTGGTCGGGTTGAGGTTGCACACGCTGGCCGTGAAAGCATTGAAGCTGTGCAACGGCTCGCCAAAAGCCTCCAGGCTCAGCGGCTGCACGTGGTACTCGATGTTCGGGTACGGCTGAGCCGGGTCACTGCGGGTGAAGGCGCCCAACTGCGACGGCGCCATGCTCATCGGGCCGGTGCGTTTGAGGGCGTATTCCAGCCCGATCAGGGCCTTGCCCCACAGCGAATTGGCCTGGGTGTTGAGCGTCTTGACGCCATCCACCTTGAAGACCGCTCGAATCTGCAGATGATCCTGCAAGTTAGCGCCTACCCCTTGCGCGTCATGCGCCACGGCAATACCGTGCTGCGCCAAGAGTGCTCCGGGGCCGATGCCTGAGAGCTGCAAAATCTGGGGCGAGCCGATGCTGCCGGCACTCAAAATCACCTCGGCGGTGGCCGTGGCGACCACCAAGGCGCCGTCTTTCAAGACCTGTACACCCGTGCAACGCAGGCGGCCATCGGCCTGCGACTGCAGCACCAGCTTGGCCACTTGCGCCGAGGTCCACAGCTCAAAATTGGGGCGGCTGGTGCAGGTGGGGCGCAAGAACGCCTTGGCGGTGTTCCAGCGCCAGCCACTCTTTTGGTTGACCTCGAAGTAGCCCACGCCCTCGTTGCTGCCCTGGTTGAAGTCGTCGGTGGCGGCAATGCCTGCCTGCTGGGCTGCCAGAGAGAAGGCGTCCAGCACGTCCCAGCGCAGGCGCTGCTTCTCCACGCGCCACTCACCGCCGTTGCTGTGCAGTTCAGCGAAATTTTTAAGGCTTTCGGGGCTCTGGCCGGCGTATTGATTGCCTGAGGCACTATCTAATTTATAGTGATTTTCATGCTTCTTGAAGTCGCTCAGGCAACGCTCCCAGCGCCAGGCGTCGTCACCCGTGAGCTGCGCCCAGGCATCGTAGTCCCGCGCCTGGCCACGCATGTAAATCATGCCGTTGATGCTGCTGCACCCGCCCAGCGTCTTGCCACGCGGGTAGCGCAGAGTGCGGCCGTTGAGCCCGACGTCGGGCTCGGTCTGAAACAGCCAGTCGGTGCGTGGGTTGCCAATGCAATACAGGTAGCCCACGGGAATATGAATCCAGTGGTAGTCGTCCGGGGGGCCGGCCTCAATGAGCAGAACGCGCTTGGTGGAGTCGGCCGACAAACGATTGGCCAGCAGGCAGCCTGCCGTGCCCGCACCGATGATGATGTAGTCGAAAGTGGTGTTCATGCAGACGTTCTGTCCTATTGGTTTTGCACAGGGGGCGATGCCTTGGCGCGGCGCTGGCCCGCAATCCATTCGTCGATCAACTTGTCCAGCGTATCCAGGAGGAGTGCACCGTTGTCAATGACGGCATTGTGAAAGCGGCGCAAGTCAAAGCGCGCACCGAGTTGCTGGCGGGCACGGTCACGCAGCTCGATGATCTTGAGTTGCCCGATCATGTAAGCCAGCGCCTGGCCGGGTGTGGAGGTGTAGCGGTCCACCTCGGACTCAATAAAAACACGGTTCTGCCCGGTGCGTTCCCGCATGAAATCAATGGCCTGCTGACGTGTCCAGCCCAGGCTGTGAATGCCCGTGTCCACCACCAGGCGCGCGGCCCGAAAGGCCTGCCACTGCAAATGGCCAAAACGGCTGTAGGGATCGTCATACAAACCCATGGGGATGCCCAACGTCTCGGCGTACAGGGCCCACCCTTCCACAAACGCGGTGTAGCCCCCCATGCGCCTGAACCGGGGCAGGCCCTGGAGTTCGGTGCTGCGGGCCACCTGCAGGTGGTGACCCGGCACAGTCTCATGCGCCACCAGCGTGGCCATGCCCCAGATCGGGCGGGTGCGCCAAGCCAGCAAGTTGGCACTGAAGTAGCCCGCACGGGTGCCGTCGAGCGCGGGTCCGTCATAGTATTCCGCCGCCCCCGGCCCCATGAAATCAGGCATGGCCCGCACACCATAGGGCGCGCGAGGCAACTCCGCAAAAAACCGCGGCAGCTCGGCATCAGCCCGTTTGGTCAGATCGCGGTAGCCCGCCAGCAGCGCTTGCGGGCTGGTGTGAAAAAACTGGGGGTCGGTGTTGAGAAACTCGATGAATTGCGCAAAGTTGCCCTCAAACCGTGTCTCGTGCATCACGGCCTCCATCTCGCCGCGCAGGCGCTGCAATTCCCGCAGACCCGTTGCGTGAATCTCCTGCACCGACAGCGCCGTGGTGGTTTGGTGGCGAACCAGCATTTGGTAGACCTTCAGCCCCTCCGGGTAGTGGTGCAAAGCGCCATCGGGCGGGGCTGCCGCCTGGTACTCCTCCAGCACAAAACGGCGCAGCTTTTGCAGGGCCGGTGCTACCTGGGTGTCAATGAGGTCACGAGCCTGCGCCTGCAATTGCACCTGCTCAGCGGCGCTCACCTCGGGGCCGATCTTCGTGAACGGGCGGTAAAAAGGACTGGCCTCCACATTGGCTGGCAATTGCCCGTCGATTTGCGCCACCACCCGCTCCAGCACATTTTTGGAGGACACCCACCCCAGGCTCATGCCCTGGCGAAGCATGTCGATCTCCTGGTCCATCGTCTTCGGGTACGCCCGCAGGCGCTGCAGCAACTGCCTCACCTGCGCCGGTGTCTCCATTGGCACTACTTGCATCAATTGGGCCAAGTCGCTCTGTGCCCCACCCAGCGACCCCATTCGCAAGCTGCGATAGCCGGCAAAAGCTTGCTCCTCCACCTCATGCTCCCGATCGGTGATGAACAAGTCCAGCGACACCCGGTCCGTGGCACTCAAAGCCTCACGGCGAATGGCACGAGCCTGCTGCAGCCACTGAAGAACCTGCGCATCGTAGGCCGCACGCGCCGGGGGGGACTGGTCGGTCAACCGGTCGCCAAAGCGGTGGTCGCCCCGGTAGGTGGCCCCTTCCGGGAAACGCTGGTTGACGTCCTCCCATTGACGGTCAAACAGCGCGTGCAGGGCGCGCGTCTGGGCCGGGCTGACGGGTGTCACTTGCGCGGCGATGGCGCTGCCCCACAACACGGATAAGGTAAACAACACGAGCGCGAGAAGTCGGTAAACCATGGGCTGGCCCTTCAAAAATGCTGAGGGACAAGTAGAGGCGATCAATGCCCCACCCAGTTCGGCTTGCGTTTTTCCTGAAAGGCTTTTTGACCCTCTTTGGCGTCTTCGGTCAGGGTGAACAGGGCAATCTGGCTCTCGGTGAATGACATCGATTCTTCGAATGCCATGGCCTCCACCTTTTTGAGGGTGTACAAGCCCCGACGGATGGCGGCGGGGGACTTGTCCAGCAGGCGCTCCAGCAGCCACTGCAGCTTGGCATCCACATCGTCATCCACGTAATTCACCAAGCCGACCTCAAGCGCCTGCGCTGCGGTGATGGGCTCGCCGGTCAGGCACATCTCGTTCAGGGTGCGCCGTGGAATCAAGTGCTGCAAGACCGAGAGCACTTGTGCCGGGAACACGCCCACCTTCACCTCGGGGAGGCCAAACACCGCGTGACGAGCGGCCACGGCCATGTCGCACATCGACATCAGACCCATGCCACCGGCCATGCAAGCGCCATTCACCCGGGCAATCAAAGGCACATAGCTGGCGCGCGCGGCACGCAGCAACTGCGCCAAATGGCCATGCGGCTCGGAATAGTCGGTGGTGAAGGCATTGGCCGACTGCAGATCGGCCCCAGCGCAAAACGCCTTGGCTCCTGCCCCGGTGATCACGATGGCCCGAATGTCACGCTGCCCCTGCGCGGCCGTGATGGCCTGCGTCATGCCGGCCAGCACACCATGGCTCATGGCGTTGCGCCGCTCTTCGCGGGTGATGGTGAGCCACAGCACGGGGCCACGTTGCTCCACGCTCAGCTCGGGGGTCGATGAGAAATTAGGGTTATTCACGGTGTCTCCTGTTTGTCTGGTAATTTTGCCCCAAGGACAAGGCAGCCTGAGTCAACCAGGCGGCACGCCTTTGGCGTTACGATGGCAGGCGCTCGCGCTCCAGCCACCTACGCCCCCTTCTTCACCTGATCACACCGCTCCACCCCACCTCCGACATGCCTGAGACCCAGCCCCGCATCACACCCACCGTCGCGCCCACCGCGCCCGGTGTGGTGCTGTCAGGGTGCTGGACGGCAGCGCGGCTGGGCGAGCCGGCCGTGTGGCCCCGCATCCAGGCCGGTCTGGCCGCGTGCGCCCAATCCCTCACCCCGGGCAGCGAGGGCAAGCAGTGGGACTTGCGTGACCTCCAAAAGCTGGACCACACCGGCGCCCAAGTGCTCTGGAACGCCTGGGGCCACCAGTGGCCCAAGCAGCTGCTGCTCAGTGACGGGCAGCGCAGCATGCTGGAGCGGGTAGCGCACTACTCGGTCGTGCCACCCACGGCGAGCCCGGTGACGCCGTTGCAGCTGTTTCTGAAACTTGGAGGGCTGGTCTGGCTGGGCATAGACCACGGCCGCGATCTGATGCGCCTGGTGGGCCAGTTGCTGCTCGATGCCATCAAACTGGCACGCGCCCCCCACAAGGGCCCGTGGCGCGATGTGTCGGGCCACCTGTACCAGATTGGCACGACGGCCCTGCCGATTACTGCGCTGCTGGGGTTTTTGATTGGCGTCGTGTTGGCCTACCTGATGTCTCAGCAGCTGCGCCAGTTTGGCGCCGACTCCTTCATCGTCAACATTTTGGGCCTCTCGCTGATCCGCGAACTCGGGCCGGTGCTGGCTGCCATTTTGATAGCCGGGCGCTCGGGCTCGGCCATCACGGCACAAATCGGGGTGATGCGGGTCACCGAGGAACTCGACGCCATGCGCGTGCTGGGCATTCCCCGGGGCTACCGGCTGGTGCTGCCCCGGGCCATGGCCATGGCCTTGGTCATGCCTCTGCTCACGGTGTGGACCACTCTGGCGGCGCTGCTGGGCGGCATGCTGGCCGCGGACCTCACCATGGGCGTGACGCCCGCTTACTTCTTTGAGGCCCTGCCCCGGGCGGTGCAGGTCTCCAACCTGTACCTGGCCCTGGCCAAGTCCGCCGTCTTCGGGCTGATGATTGCGCTCATTGGCTGCCACTATGGCCTGCGCGTCAAACCCAACACCGAGAGCCTGGGCCAAGGCACCACGGCCTCGGTGGTGACCTCCATCACCATGGTGATTTTGGTAGATGCCCTGTTTGCAGTGCTGTTCAAGGACATTGGCATATGACGCCCGAAACCGCTAGCACCATCACGCCAGCCAAGGTGGCAGCCCCCGTGGTGCAGATTGACAAGCTGTGGTCGATCTTTCACACCACCGGGCGTGAGGCCGTGATTCACCAGGACCTCGACCTGACCATCAGCCAGGGCGAAATGATGTCGATTGTGGGCGGCTCGGGCAGCGGAAAGACCGTGCTGCTGCGCCAGATGTTGGGGCTGGAGACCCCAGCGCGCGGCCAGGTAACCGTGCTGGGCGAGCCCGCCTCTCAACTGGGGCGCGAAGGCGCGGCCAGCCGGGTGGGAATGCTGTTTCAGCACGGCGCGCTGTTCTCAGCCTTTACCGTGCTGGAGAACATCGGCTTTCCGCTGCGCGAACTCGGCACCCTGCCGCGCGACCTGATTCACGATGTGGCCATGGTCAAGCTGCAAATGGTCGGCCTGGACCCCTCGCAGGCGCACAAGATGCCCTCGGACCTGTCGGGCGGCATGGTCAAGCGGGTGGCGTTGGCCCGCGCCCTGGTGATGGACCCGCCGCTCTTGCTGCTCGATGAGCCCACCGCCGGCCTGGACCCCGACAGCGCCGATGAATTTTGCCGCCTGCTGCGCTCCCTGCACCAGGAGCTGGGCCTGACCGTGGTGATGGTCACCCACGACCTGGACACCCTCTTTGAGCTCAGCACCCGCATTGCCGTGGTGGCCGAGAAAAAGGTCATTGTGAGCGGCACCGCGCGGGAGGTCATGGCCTACCCGCACCCCTTTATTCGCGACTTCTTCCTGGGTGAGCGAGGCCAACGCGCCACCGCCCTGTTAAGCGAAACCACCCCGAAGGTGTAAAAAGAGACTCTATGGAAAACAAATCACATGCCATGGCCGCCGGGGCCTTCGTGCTGGTGTTGCTGGCCCTGCTGGTCGGTCTGGCCGTGTGGCTGACCCGCGACTCCAGCGTGCAACGCATTTATGAACTCTCCAGCAAGGAGGCTGTGACGGGCTTGCAGGCGCAAGCCTCAGTGCGCTTCAAGGGGGTGAATGTGGGCAAGGTCACCGCCATCGGCTTTGACACGCAGACGCCGGGCAACGTGTTAATCCGCATTGCCATTGACGAGCGTGCGCCCGTGACCCAGTCCACATTCGGCTCGCTGGGTTTTCAGGGGGTGACCGGGTTGGCCTTTGTGCAGCTCGACGACAAGGGCGAATCCACCGTCGCCCTGCCCGCCAACACCACGCCCCCGGCCCGCATCCCGATGCGCACCGGCCTGATGTCCCGGCTGACCGAACAGGGCGAGGCCATCATGACGCAACTGGAGACCAGCAGCCGGCGCATCAACGAGCTGCTCGCCCCCGCCAACCAGAAGCAACTGATGGGCGCTGTGGACAGCCTGGGCCAGGCGGCAAACAGCATCGCGGCGGTGTCCAATGCTGCGGCCAAGTCGCTCCCCCAACTCACGACGGAGGTTGCCGAGACACTCAAGATCATGAAGGACACGTCCGACAGGGTCGGCGACAGCGCCGATGAGGCGCGCAAATCGGCCCGCGCGTTCAGAACCGTCACCGAGCGCATGGACGCCCCGGGCGGCATGCTCGACCAGGTCACCCGGGGCACCGAAACCCTGGCCGCCACCGCCCAAACCCTCAACGCCGCCACCCTGCCCCGACTCAACCGCGCCGTGGATGACGCCGCCCGCGCCCTGCGCGAGGTGGGCCGCACCGTGTCTACCGTCAACGACAACCCCCAGTCCCTGATCCTGGGCAACGCCCCGGCTGTGCCCGGCCCGGGTGAACCGGGCTTCTCCGTCGGATCGACCGCACCCTGAGAAACGCTATGAAATTAACACCACTCATCCCAATCAAGACGCCGGCTAGCGGCCGATTTTATTTAATTTTGGCCTTTTTGACCGTTTTGACCGTCACAGGCTGTGCCCTGCCCCGCCCGCCCGCCCGCCCCGCTGTTTATGACTTTGGCCCCGGGCCTTTGAGCGTGCCAATCACCA
>JAUXQA010000143.1 GCA_030683195.1 Rhodoferax sp.
ACCAGATGGGCCACCATGGAAAAGCCCTTGTAATTGACGCGTTCTTCCGACGGATGATGAAAGTGGAACTGGATCAGCTTGAACGTGGAGTCGCGCACGGTAACCGAGTTGTCGCCATATAGGTCGACCTGAATGGTGTGGCCGTTGTTGACCACCGTGCCGCTGCTGGGTTGGTAGTTGAAAACCAGCGGTTCAGCCGGACCCCTCAGGGTGGCGGATTCTTCAATGTTGATGGGCGATTGGCGTTTGCCGATGGCGCACACATTGAATGCGGGTTTGAGATCCCCCCAAGCTTGCGGACCGGCCTCGCCTTCATAGCTCCAATGGGCCTCGCCTGCAGCATGCGTGACCCCATCGGTGGACTCTGCACCATGGCCAGTCATGGCCGCTGCCTTGGCACGGATGTAGTTGCGGCTGTCTGCCGGGTTGGGCAGCGAGCCTGCAGCCCTTTGAATCGGTGCAGCGGCTGGCGCATGGTGGGCAGGCGCGTTCACCTGGCGCGCCGCAACTGGGGCACTGGGCTCCTTGTCAACGGCTTTGACTGCGGCTGCGGAGGGCTTGGCGTTGTCTTTGCCTTCCTTGGCAGGCATGGCAACCAGCTTTTTGTCTTTGCCATCGAAAACCAGGGTGAGTTGCTTTTGGCTTGCAGTCTTCGCCTCAACAGCGTTTTTGACTTCGTCGGCAACCGTTTTGGTGGCAGGGGGGGCAGAGGTGGCTTCTGCAGGAGGGGCTGCTTTTTTGGCGGGCTTGGCTGGCGCCGGGTCATTGGCCAGCACCTGCGCCGTCGGAGTCAGCGCCAAGCCAAGGCAGGCCACCAGATGCCAGCCGGTGCGGTGCAGGTGCCAGACGTGTCCGGTGCCGCGCTGTGCGACGGGGTTGGCTACCTTGGGTTGCCGGGGAGTCAGGGTCATCTTGGGGTGCTCCCGTGAAATACAGATGCGTTGGAATGTGGGCCAGGTTGTCTGGCCACAAGGAAGTTCATGCTTATCTTATCGGCACATTTGTGTACGCTCTTGAGCGTGCTCGCGCTGGCGCAAGCTATAGTCAGTCCTCCCTTAGCCCCCACCTAGCCACCCCCAACGCCGTGAGTATTCAGACCGACGATTTTGCCGCCCCGCCGCCCAAGCGCATCCTCTCCGGCGCGCCTGTTTCCCCCGTGGAAGAGGCCGTTGAGCGCGCCCTGCGGCCCAAGCTGCTTGATGAATATGTGGGCCAGGCCAAGGTGCGTGAGCAGCTGGAGATTTTTATCAGCGCAGCCAGAAAGCGCGATGAGGCGCTGGACCATGTGCTGCTGTTTGGCCCGCCTGGCCTGGGCAAAACCACGCTATCGCACATCATTGCCGCCGAGTTGGGTGTCAATTTGCGCCAAACCAGCGGCCCGGTGCTTGAAAAACCCAAAGACCTGGCCGCCTTGCTGACCAATCTCGAAAAAAACGATGTGTTGTTCATCGACGAGATTCACCGGCTTTCTCCGGTGGTCGAGGAAATTCTTTACCCCGCGCTGGAAGACTACAAGATCGACATCATGATTGGTGAGGG
>JAUXQA010000147.1 GCA_030683195.1 Rhodoferax sp.
CGGGTGCCAGCAAGCATCGCAACACAGGGGCCAAATCCTTCCTGAGCCACGCCCCCATCGGCGTGCCAAAGCCCCGCTTTTTCCGATTCAAGATCTCGTCGGGCAACAAATCACCCAGCGACTCTTTCATCACATGCTTGAGCCGACCATTGCGCACCTTGATGGCCGATGGCATGGCCGCAGCGAGTTCGACCAGGCGATGGTCCAGCAAAGGCACGCGGCATTCGAGCGAGACGGCCATGCTCATCTTGTCGGTCAACATGAGCAGGTCATCGGGCAGTTGTGTTTGAGCATCCACAGCCAACATACGATTCAACGTATCGTTCTGTCCAGCACCATCGAATGCCCGGTCCAAAGCATCGGGTTTCACGCCATCGGACCGCAACAGCAATGCAGCCACCGTCTCCCGATCCAGGACCTGCAGATAGGTTCGGTAGCGGTCATCACAGGGCAGTTCGGCCGAAGCAAGAAAGCCCTTGGCCAGCCGCAGGGTGTTGAGCAGGCCTGAGTGCCGGTCTGCTGGCAACTGGTGGGCAATAGACGCTGCTGACCTCCTGATCCAGCCTGGCAGCCGCCGGTACTGCTGCGCGTAATGCTCCCCCAGATACCGTTGATAGCCACCAAAAAGCTCATCTCCGCCAACGCCTGACAAAATTACCTTGACATCTTCCCTGGCGAACTCGGACACCAAAAATGTCGTTATGAATGCGGTGTCAGACAAAGGCTCATCCATGTGCCACAGCAACTTGGGTAGCAGGGACACAACATCGGGCTTCACCACAATCTCGCGGTGTTGTGTACCAAAAATTTCAGCCACCCGGCGGGCCCAGGGCAACTCGTTGTACAGCGTTTCCGCTTCACCGCCACTAAAGCCAATCGCATAGGTGCGAATCGGTTGCTGGGAATACCGCGCCATGAAACCCACGACAGCACTCGAATCAACGCCACCCGAAAGAAAAGCGCCAATCGGCACGTCGCTGACCATTTGCATGCGAACTGACGCTTCGAGTTGCGCTCGAACCCGCTCAATCCACTCCCCCTCCAGCATCTGTCGATCTACTTGCTCCGGAATACGCCAATAGCGCCACTGGCGCGCCGCGCCATGTTCGACGAGCAGCAAAGTCGCTGGAGGCAACTTGGCCATGTCCTGAAAAATGCAATCCGGAGCAGCCACATACCCAAGATGCAGGTAGCTGGACACAGCGTCACGATTCAAATCGGCATGGACACCTGGCAGGGCGAGCAACGCTTTCGCCTCTGTCGAGAATGCCAGGAACTGATTGTTCTGTATGAGATAGAGTGGCTTCACACCCAATCGATCCCGACCAATCAGCAGGCGACGCCGTGGCGCATCCCACAATGCGAAGGCAAACATGCCATTGAGCCGCAACACAAAGTCATCGCCTTCGGCGTGATAAAGATGCAGCAACACCTCGCTATCTGAACCCGTCTTGAAGTGATAGCCCTTGGCCTGCAACTCCTGGCGAAGCTCGCGAAAGTTATAGATTTCACCGTTGCACACCACCCAGAGCGTGTCCTCCCTGTTGGACAATGGCTGATGTCCGCCTGCCACATCAATGATGGACAGGCGTCGCATGGCAATTCCACAGGCGCCATCGATGTGCATTCCCTCGTCATCTGGCCCCCGGTGCCGGGTCACAAGCCCCATGGCCGACAAATGTTGTGGCGAAACGGCCTGACCATCAAATCGAAATATTCCATGAATTCCACACACAATGTGACCTCAGGTACTAACCAACTGACTATGCCCACGCGCGCTCAAGGCCTGTTGATAAACCGCACGGTAGCGGTCCACACTGCACGCCCAGGTTCGCTCTCGTTCTACAAAGCGACGAGCCTGCGCTTGTATTTGCGGCCAACGCGCGCGCCGGATGAGCACATCGTGAATGGCTTGCGCCAATGCACCCGCATCACCCGCCCGAAACAAGAAACCGGTTTCGCCGTGCTGAATCAACTCACGGTGCCCACCCACGTCAGAGGCAACCAGCATGCGCCCCTGCGCCATGGCCTCCAAAGGCTTCAAGGGCGTTACCAGCTCGGTCAGTCGGGTGGGCAATCGAGGGTAGGCCAACACATCCATGAGTGCGTAGTAGCGCTGAACTTGGGCATGCTCGACACGACCAGAAAAAATCACGTGGCCCTGCAGTCCCGCTGCAGCCACCTGCGCCTTCAGGCTGCTGTCCTGCGGCCCTCCGCCCACCAGCAGCACACGCAAGTCGGGATAGCGTGGCAGCAGTTTCTGCACCGCCACGATCAGCAAATTCAGACCTTCGTAGCCATAGAAAGAACCGACAAATCCGACCACGGTGGCGCCATCCAGACCCAGCGATTGACGCAGAGCTGGATCGACTTCCCGTCCCAAGGTGAACAGACCTGGATCCACAGCGTTTGGTATCACCGTCACACGATCTGCGGAGATGCCCCGCAGCATGATGTCATTGCGCAGACCCTCGCAGATTGTGGTGATCTGGTCAGCCTGACCGAGAGCAAATGTTTCCAGCGCCCGTGACACGCGGTAACGCAAGCTGCCCTCCTGGGTGGTGCCGTGGTCCACTGCAGCATCTTCCCATGAGGCCCGCATTTCATAAACAAGTGGCAAACGCTGACGCCGTGCCACCCACAAACCGGGCAGAGCGTTGAGAACAGGCGAGTGAACATGGATGAGATGAGGCCGCGTGAGTTGCACAACTTCGCTGAGCCGCCGGGCTGTCAAGCCCATTTGACTCATGAGACCCACACCTTCCTGGCTGGGGGTTCTGTAGAAGGTCAAACCATCAACCTTGTCCTGCAGCACGGTCGTAGGTCCTTGCTTGGGTGAAGTCAGGTGTATGGTCTCCCAGCCCAGCCTGTGCTGCTGATGCAGGATTGACAAAGTTCTAAAGGTGTAGCCGCTGTGCAAGGGCGTCGAATGATCCAGCACATGAAGAATACGCAAGCTCATACACCCACCACCAGTGGCTCATTCGCCTGCTTGTCCACCACATTGCGTAAAAAGGCCTCAAACATCAGCAAGGTCCACAAAGGGGCGCTGTAGTCCCTTGCGCCCGACTGATGGGCATCGACCAGATGACGCAAATAGGCCGGATTGAACCAGCCCGTGGTCAGCAGCCGTTCTCCCAGCACCGCAGCGCGCACACGCTGCTTGAGCGGCCCACGAAACCAGCTTGCAAGCGGCACTGAGAATCCCATTTTTGGCCGATACAGCACATCCTGAGGCAGGTAACGCTCCATTGATTTCTTAAAAATATACTTCCCCTCTTGGCCGTGAATCTTCAGGCTCGATGGCAGCGTGGCCAGCCACTCGACCAGCTCATGGTCCATCAGGGGTTCACGCACTTCAAGCGAATGCGCCATGCTGGCCCGATCCACTTTCGTGTTGATATCGCCCACCAGATAGGTCTTCAGATCGAGGTACTGAATGAGTGCCAGCGGATCGTCGGTTCCCGCATTCATGGCGTGACGATCGAACACAGTCTGTGCGTTGTATCCGGCCAATTCAGATTTAAAGCCCGGACTGAACAGCGCCTGGCGCATCGGCGCTCGCAAGATAGAAACAGAGTGACAGTAAGACTCCACCGAATTGCGCGCCAGCCCCTCAAACGTAGTCTTGGCGCGCAACACTTTGGGTGCCCAGTCCGCCTTGGGGTAGAGCTTGCCCAGCAAGCCAAATAGGGGGCATCGAACCGCCATCGGCAGAACCGAGCGCAAACGCTCCTCCATCAGGTGCATGCGGTAGCGCCGGTAGCCCCCCAGGGACTCATCGCCACCATCCCCTGACAACGCCACGGTGACATGCTTGCGTGCCAACTCGCAGACCCGATAGGTTGGAATGGCGGAACTGTCAGCATAAGGTTCGTCGTACAGGCGCGCAAGCGTATCGATCAAGTCATAGTCATCGCTTCCGACGATCTCAAGCCGATGCCTTGTTTTATGGCGGTCAGCCACCTGCTGCGCAAACTGCGATTCATTGAAGGCAGGGTCATCAAAACCAATCGAACAGGTATTGACTGGCTCAGTGGACAATTCGGCCATCATGGCCACTACGGCGCTACTGTCTACACCGCCTGACAAAAAAGCGCCCAGAGGCACCTCGGACACCATGCGCAAGCGAACTGATTCCTGCAACCGCTGCACCAATTCAGCCTGGGCATCCAGTACGGAAATAGGATTTTTCAAACTGAAACGAACATCCCAGTACGCTAGCGGCTCCGGGACAGCCAGGCCTCGGCGAATCATGAGGCTGTGGCCTGGCGACAGCTTATGGGCCTGCTTGAAGATGGTGCGCGGCTCAGCGACGTAGCCCAATGCAAAATATTCCTCAACACCTCTGGGATCAATGTCACGACGCAAGCCCCCATGGGCCAGCAAAGACTTGAGTTCAGAGCCCAATAACAAAACGCCATCATCCAGCAGCGCGTAGTACAGGGGCTTGACACCCAGTCGATCACGGGCCATGAACAAGGTCTGTTGGTTGCGGTCCCACAAAGCAAACGCAAACATGCCCCGAAAGTGCAAGACGCAATCCGCGCCCCAAGACTCCCACGCATGCACGATCACTTCGGTGTCACTGCGGGTGTGAAAGACATGACCCAAGGTTAGCAGCTCAGGAATCAGCTGTTGGTAGTTGTAGATCTCGCCATTGAAGACAACCACGACCGAACCATCTTCATTGAACAAAGGCTGTTGCCCGGTAGCAATATCAATGATGGAAAGACGTCGATGTCCCAACCCAATACCGGCTTCAATATGCAAGCGACCGTCATCGGGCCCGCGGTGCCGCTGGGAGTCGTTCATGCGCTGCAACACGGCGCGGTCAATCTCGCGGCTGCCTCGGATGTCGATGATGCCGGTAATGCCACACATGATGTTCAGGAATGATGTGGCTCGGCCTGCATCGCGCTGAATCGGTGCAGTTGCTGGTCGTACAAGGCTTGGTAAGCGGACACCATGGAACTCAAACTGAATGCCGCTTGTACTCGCTGGCGGCCTGCCTGACCCAGCTTGAGCGCACGTTCCGGACTGGATGCCAACTCCACCAGTCGCAATGCCATGGCCTGCGGGTGGGCCGCCGGAACAATATAGCCCGTCTTCCCCTGTAACACCAGATCTGCGTTGCCACCGACGGCTGTAGCCACCACAGGGAGACTGCTCGCCATAGCTTCCAGAATGGAATTGGACAATCCCTCAGCCAGCGAAGGCAGTGCAAACGCGTGCAGTCCCCGCAGCACATCCTGCACATCGCTGCGCTCGCCAGGCAACCAGGCCAGGGCACCCAGACCCGCCGCATTCAGCACAGCTTGGGCTTGAGCACGCAAAGGTCCCTCCCCCACCATCACCAGGCGCAGCCGCGATCTGAGCTGGGGAGCCAATATGAGCGCCTGCGCGAATGCATGCGCCAGCATGACTGGATCTTTCACTGTTTGCATTCGGCCCACGGTGCCAACAAGCCAATGCTGCGCCGGATTAAACGGGCAACCGGTGATGATAGGAACCCCTGATGCAACCGGGGAAAAACGCGCCGTATCCACTCCGTTGTAGACCTGCGTCACCTTTTCCTTAGAAATACCAACCTTCTCCGTCAGGTAGTCAGCAAGGTCACGAGACAAGGCCGTGTAACGGTGAACAAAAGGTTTGTAAATTCGGCGAAGGCGCTGATAGGTGACACGGCTGCCATCCAGATCACCCACGTCCCGGCCGTGCTCACCATGAATGCGCACAGGCACACCGGCCGCCCAGCATCACCA
>JAUXQA010000148.1 GCA_030683195.1 Rhodoferax sp.
CACGGGGGGGATGGGTTCGTCAGATTGCTTGCGTTTGCGCTTGGGGGTCTGGTCAGCACGGCGGGGGTCACCTGTTCACGATGTCGGCGGCGGTCAGGTCGGGGCTGCCACCGCGAATCCACGGCATGCCGCGAGAGGGGCCGGCCACCTTGGTAGCCAGCACCACCTTCTCTCGCGCGCCGGGGTTTTTGGCAAACCAGTTACCGAGAATGATCTCAGTCGCGTTGTAGGTTTCGGCACGCGGGGGCACGGCATACATCTCGGCCGTGTCAATGAAGTTGACGCCCCGTGCCAGCGAATGGTCCAGGATGGCGTGGGCGTCAATCTCATTGACCTGCTCGCCAAAGGTCATGGTGCCCAGGCAGATGGGGGTAACGTGCAGGTCGCTCTGGCCGAGCTGGATAGTGGGCAGTGAGGTGGTCATGGATGCTTGTGAAGTGCTTGTTTCAGGAACTCGGCAGTTTAAAGCGGTCAAGGCGGGTGCGCTTGCCAGCGCTGAACTGCAAGACCCCGCACCACCCCTGCACTAGCCACGCGCCTTGGCCCGCTCTTCTTCCTGCAGGCGCAGCACCCGGCGCTGCACCTTGCCGGTGGTGGTCATGGGCAAAGCGTCCACAAACTCAATCTCCTTGGGGTATTCATAGGGGGCCAGCTTGTCTTTGACATGGGCTTGCAGGTCGGCCACCAATTTATTGTCAAATGACGCTCTAGCCGGCATATCAGTTGGCCTGATACCTTCAATATCAGGAGCAATCACCACGTAGGCCTTAACGACGGCACCACGCGCCTTGTCGGGTTTGGGTACCACCGCCGCGTTGGCCACGGCCGGGTGTTTGACCAGGCAGTTCTCGATTTCGCCGGGGCCAATGCGGTAGCCGGCGGCCTTGAAAACATCGTCCGAGCGGCCCTGGTACCAAAGGTAGCCGTCCGCATCTCGCGTGGCGAGGTCGCCAGTGCGACACCAGTCGCCGGTGTATTTGGCGCGGGTAGAGGCCTCGTTCTTCCAGTAACCCAAGAAGAAAATGGGGTCAGGGTGGCCGTGCCCATCCAGCCGGTGCAGCGCCACATCACCCGCCACTCCAACCGGGCATTCAACGCCATCATCATCAATGACCGCCACCCGGTGGCCGGGGTAGCCCTTGCCCATGCTGCCGGGGCGAGCGGGCCACTGCGTGGCGCAGTTGCCGACGATGTAGTTGATCTCGGTCTGGCCGAACATCTCGTTCACGGTCACGCCCAGTTGGTTCTGGCAGTACTCAAACACGGCATCACCTGCCGCCTCGCCAGCGGTCATGATGGCTTGCAGCTGCAGTTGAAATTGCTCACGCACGGTTTGAGTCGCCGTGCCGGGGTAGGCCTTGAGCATGGCCTTGAGCGCGGTGGGAAACAAAAACGTGTGGGTCACGCCCCCATCGCGCATCAATTCCATGGCCGTTTGCGGGCTGAAGCGCCCGTTAAAAGCCACGATGGGTCGGCCAAAATACAAGGTGGGCAACAGGGCGTCCATTAGCCCGCCGGTCCAAGCCCAGTCGGCGGGCGACCAGAACACGGCCTCAGTGCCCGGGTTGCCCTGCCCGTCAAACCCAAACCAGTTCTGGCTGC
>JAUXQA010000157.1 GCA_030683195.1 Rhodoferax sp.
TTCAAATATGCCAGAACGGCGCGTATGCCAGCCTCGGGCCCGGCAATCGTGCTGTTGATGCCTTCAGCGGCCAGCAGGATGATGCCTTTGACACCTTGGGCCTCGCAGTGGGCCAGCAGCGGCGCTCTGAGATCCGCAAAATCAGGCAATTCGACAAACTTGTAAAACGCAACGGTGAGGAATTCAGTCATACCGCCATTTTCGCCTCCCTTTGCCTCAGGTGGGCCAAGTCGATCCGTGCTCCGGCACCAGGGCGCGCCAGCCCATCTCATGTTTGATGCGCTTGCGCAACTCATCCGCGGCCCCCATCTCACCGTGAACCACATAAACCTGGTCTGGCTCGCGG
This sequence comes from Rhodoferax sp., assembly GCA_030683195.1. Taxonomy (GTDB): domain Bacteria; phylum Pseudomonadota; class Gammaproteobacteria; order Burkholderiales; family Burkholderiaceae_C; genus Rhodoferax. The sequence continues at coordinate 347 of JAUXQA010000157.1, forward strand.
GGCAACTGACTCAGCCAGGCCAGAATCTGGTTGGCATCGGCGTGTGCTGAAGCGGACTCCAATTGAACCACCTCAGCGTTCACCGCCACATCTTTTCCATGAATGCGAAGCGATTTGCCGCCACCGGCCAGGATGGCGCCGCGCGTGCCTGGCGCCTGAAATCCGGTCAGGATGACCATGTTGCGATGATCCCCCGCACGCTGGGCAAGGTGGTGTAGCACCCGGCCACCCGTGGCCATACCGCTGGCCGTCAAAATTACCATTGGGCCGTGCCGGCTGGACAAAGCGCGCGAGTCGTCCGTGCTGGTGACCATGACGGCGGATTGAGTCAGAGCCTGGGTCTCGGCGCTATTTAGCCGGTGTTCACCAGGGTGGTGCTGAAACAACTCCGTGCTGTTGACGGCCATGGGGCTGTCCAAAAACACGGGGAGCGAGTTGGGAATTTCCCCACGGTGTTTGAGCAGGTTGATGGCATGGAGCAAGGCCTGTGCCCGACCCACGGCAAAGACAGGCACCACGGCCACACCGCCGCGTTTGGCCAGCTTCTTGAGCGCAGGCCCCAGCTCGGCCAACACGTCGTCCTTGGGGTGTTCGCGGTCGCCATAGGTGGACTCTACCAACACCGTGTCCGCTGCTGGCGGCCTGGCAGGCGGATTCATGATGAGGTCGTCAGGCCGGCCCAGATCCCCAGAGAACAGGATGCGTCGCCCGGCTACTTCCAGCAGGATGCTGGATGCGCCCAGAATATGCCCGGCAGTGGAGAAGGTGGCATTCCACCCGGGGATGGGATGAAACGTCTTGCCAAGCGCCATGGTTTTGATGCGGGGCAGGCAGTCCAGCGCGTCGTGGCGGGTGTACAGGGGCAGGGCGGGAGCGTGCTTCGAAAAGCCATGCCGGTTGGCAAAGTCCGCATCTTCCTCCTGCAGGTGTCCGCTGTCTGGCAGCAAGATGCGGCACAGGTCGCGAGTGCCTGGGGTGGCGTACACCGGGCCAACGAATCCCTCCTTGACCAACAAAGGCAGATAACCACTATGGTCCAGGTGGGCATGCGTGAGCAACACTGCGTCAAGTTCCACCGGCGCTACCGGCAGCGGCGCCCAGTTGCGCAGGCGCAGCAGTTTGTATCCCTGAAACAGGCCGCAGTCGACCAACAGGCGTTTGCCATCGTGCATGACCAGGTACTTGGAGCCTGTGACTGTGCCGGCTCCGCCGAGAAACGTGATGCTCACCCCCATGTCGACCTCCTGCAGTGGCTTGATGCCACAGCCGACTATGCCCAAAAAAATGCCGCAAAACTTGTGAAGTTTTTGCGGCATTCCTTAAATGTCAGCTTTCAGGAGGACGGTTGATTTTCCTCAACTAAAAAGGTTCTTCAGTCGATTGGTCCAGCTGTCCCCACCAGGGGAGTGCTTGTTACCACCCTTCTTCAAAGACTCGTCCAAATCACGCAGGAGCTTGCGCTGATGCTCGGTGAGCTTGACCGGGGTCTCCACCAGAATGTGGCAATACAAATCGCCAGGATAGCTGGAGCGCACACCCTTGATGCCCTTGCCGCGCAGCCGGAACTGCTTGCCGGTTTGCGTGCCTTCTGGGATGTCAATCGCCGCCTTGCCCGCCAGGGTAGGCACATCAATCTCGCCGCCCAGTGTGGCCGTCACGATGCTGATGGGCACCGAGCAGTGGATGTCATCGCCTTCACGCTCAAAGATGTCGTGCTTTTTGAGCCGGATTTCAATGTACAGATCACCTGCGGGACCGCCATTGGTGCCCGGCTCGCCATTGCCCGCGCTGCGAATGCGCATACCCCCGTCGATTCCGGCCGGAATTTTGACTTCAAGGGTTTTTTGTTTCTTGATCTTGCCTTGGCCGTTACATGCCATGCAGGGCTCGGGAATGACCTTGCCCGTGCCGCGACAGGTCGGGCATGTTTGCTGCACGCTAAAAAAGCCTTGGCGCATCTGCACTGAACCTGTACCAGTGCAGGTACCGCAGGTTTTGACCGAGGTACCGGGCTTGGCACCACTGCCTTTGCACACATCGCAGGCATCCCAGCTGGGAATTCGGATCTGGGCATCTTTGCCCTTCGCCGCTTCTTCCAGTGTGACTTCCATTGCATAGCTCAAGTCACTGCCGCGAAACACCTGACGGCCACCACCACCTGGGCGCCCACCGCGCTGCTGGCCAAACATATCGCCGAAAATATCGCCAAATGCTTCGGCAAAACCGCCCATGCCTTCGCCACCCGCACCGGGGCCGCGCATATTGGGGTCTACACCGGCGAAACCGTGCTGGTCGTAGGCCGCGCGTTTTTGCGCGTCCGACAGCATTTCGTAGGCTTCCTTGGACTCTTTGAATTTTTCCTCAGCCACCTTGGAGGCATCCCCCTGATTGCGGTCAGGGTGGTGCTTCATCGCATGCTTGCGATAGGCCTTCTTGATCTCTTCGTCGGAGGCGTTCTTGGGAACGCCCAGGACTTCGTAATAGTCTCTTTTCGCCATGGTCTTTCAGTGCCCGTATTCAACACAAACGCCGCGATGAACAACTTGGATGTTCATCGCGGCGCCCGATAAGCGTGTTCAGCGCAAGCGCTTAACCCTTTTTGACTTCTTTCACTTCAGCGTCAACGACATTGTCGTCTTGAGCCTGGCTGGAGCCGCCTTGCGCGTCAGCGTCACCTGCTGCGCCACCCTGTGCCCCTGCAGCTTCGGCCGCTTGCTTGGCTTGCTGATCAGCATACATTTTCTCGCCAAGCTTTTGACTGACGGTCATCAGTGCTGTGCTCTTTTCGTCGATGTGCGCCTTGTCGTCACCCTTGATGGCTTCTTCGAGGTGTTTGATGGCTTCTTCGATCTTTGCTTTTTCGTCGCCTTCGAGCTTGTCACCGTACTCGGTCAGGCTCTTCTTGACACTGTGCAAGCTGGCATCTGCCTGGTTTTTGGCCTGCACCAACTCCAGCTTTTTCTTGTCATCTGCCGCGTTCAACTCGGCGTCTTTCACCATTTGCTGGATCTCGGCCTCAGTCAAACCTGAGTTGGCCTTGATGGTGATCTTGCTTTCTTTGCCGGTGCCTTTGTCTTTGGCGCCCACGTGCAAAATGCCGTTGGCGTCAATGTCAAATGACACTTCAATTTGCGGTGTGCCGCGCGCTGCGGGGGGAATACCTTCCAGGTTGAATTCACCCAGCATCTTGTTGCCGACAGCTATTTCACGCTCACCCTGGAACACCTTGATCGTGACCGCTGGCTGATTGTCATCGGCCGTGGAGAACGTCTGGGCAAATTTGGTCGGGATCGTGGTGTTCTTGGTGATCATCTTGGTCATGACACCGCCCATGGTCTCACTACCCAGGCTCAAAGGAGTCACGTCCAGCAGCAACACGTCCTTGCGGTCACCGGAGAGCACCTGGCCCTGGATCGCAGCGCCTACGGCCACGGCCTCGTCAGGGTTCACGTCCTTGCGAGGCTCTTTGCCAAACAATTCCTTGACCTTTTCCTGCACCTTGGGCATGCGGGTCATACCGCCGACCAAAATCACGTCATGGATGTCGGAAGCGCTGACACCGGCATCTTTCAGGGCGGTGCGGATCGG
>JAUXQA010000189.1 GCA_030683195.1 Rhodoferax sp.
TGGCGAGTGCCCGGCGTGTGAACTAAGGGCGCGCGGTTACGAGGGCTTTTCCAGCCGCCGTTCAACGGCCGGGTAATTGTTTGAGATACCGCTGGCGACATGGCCGGAGGGGACGTGTTGCGAGGCCGAGTCCACGTGCCCGGTTTGGTCGTCAAAGAAGAAGTCCGGTTCAAATTCCCGCAAAAACTCGCCCTTGGGCAAGCCACCCAGAAACATCGCCTCGTCGACCTCGATGTTCCAGTCCATGAGGGTGCGAATGGCGCGTTCATGGGCCGGGGCGCTGCGGGCGGTGACCAACGCCGTGCGAATGCGCATGGTGGGCGTTCCCGACTGCTGGAGGCGCTGCAGCGCCGTGAGCAGCGGCTTGAAAGGCCCGGCCAGCAAGGGCTGTTGTGCCTTGTCGGTTTCATGTTTTTGAAAGGCGCTCAAGCCCTCGGCTTGGTACACCCGCTCGGCCTCGTCACTGAACAGCACGGCGTCACCATCGAACGCAATGCGTACTTCATGTGGGTAGGCATCTCCCGCGTGAACCGATTGTGGGTACACCTGCGCGGCTGGCACGCCGGCTTCGAGTGCTGCGCGGACGTCGCTTAAATGGGTGCTTAGAAACAGGTTGGCATGCAGCGGCTTGAGATAGCGCCAGGGCGACTGTCCGCGTGTGAAACTGCCGCGCTGGATCGGCAGGCCGTAATGCTGTGCAGACCGGAACACCCGCATGCCCGACACCGGATCATTGCGCGACAAAATCACCACTTCGACGGGTTGTGAGCCTGGCTGGTCGGGCGTGCTGGGGGCGGTCTGGTTGAAGGCCAGGAGTTTTTTGATCAGCGAAAACGCGACGCCTGGTTTCGCCGGTGTTTCCAGACGTTCGAGTTGCAGCGCCATATAGGCCCGGCCATCGCCCTGCTCAAAGACCTCATTCTCTTGCTCAAAGTCAAACAAGGCCCGGCTTGAAATGGCCACCACCAGCTTGCCGTCCAGCGAGGCGCTCATGGTTCAGTGCTGCTCGCCCGTTGCGTCTGCTTCGGCAACGGCAGGCGCGTCAAGCTCATCAAACAGCACGGCGGCAGGAATCGTGAGCGCCACGCTGACCAACTCGACAGCCTCGTCCCCGGCAAACGGGTGCAACACCCACAGGCCATCGGCCCCTTTGCGGTAGACATCGGTGGCACGGGTGTCGGTGTCGATCAGCACGTATTCTTGCAGGCTGGCCAGCTGGCGATAGCTGCTGAATTTGGCACCCCGGTCATAGGCCGCCGTGCCAGGGGAAAGCACCTCCACCAGCAGTGAGGGTTCCCGCTTGACCAGCGGGTCTTTTGCATCGCGCGCGCTGCAGGTCACCACCACGTCCGGGTAATAGAAACCGCTATCAGCATGGGCCTGCACTTTCATGTCGGCCATGAAGGTGCGACAGGGGCTGCCCTTGAGGTGCTGGCGCAGGGCCATCGCCACATTCAGGCAGACGGTAATGTGTCCTTCAGCAGCACCTGCCATGGCAAACACTTCGCCGTCCACGTATTCGTGTTTTTCCGATTGTTCAGCCTCCCAGGCCAGGTACTCTTCAGGAGAAAAATGGGGTTTCAATACGGGATTTGCCATGGCCATGCCTCTCTTTCACGGGGTGTTTACTGCTGCAAAAACATACGGTACACCGGATTGCTGGTTTCCTCTACACAAGGGTAGCCCAAGGTCTCCAGAAATTCGGCAAATGCGGCATCATCCGCCGGCGGTACCTGCAGGCCGACCAAAATACGGCCATAGTCGGCACCCTGGTTGCGGTAGTGAAACAGGCTGATATTCCAGCCCGGGCGCATCAGGCTCAGGAACTTCAGCAGCGCGCCGGGACGTTCCGGGAACACAAAACGCAGCAAGCGCTCGTCTTGCGCCAGTTTGGAGTGCCCACCCACCATGTGGCGAATGTGTTCCTTGGCCAACTCATCGTGCGTCAGGTCCAGAGCGGCAAAGTCGTGCTGGGTGAAGTTGGCTGCAATCTGGCCCGACTCTCCCTTGCCCTGCGTGGTCAGTCCCATGAAGACATGGGCCTTTGCCGAGTCGCTGATGCGGTAGTTGAACTCGGTCACATTGCGCGGGCCGCCGGGCAAGTTGCCTATCAGTTCGCAAAAACGCTTGAAGCTGCCACGTTCCTCGGGGATCGTCACCGCAAACAAGGCCTCACGTTCTTCGCCGACCTCCGCCCGCTCGGCCACAAAGCGAAGGCGGTCAAAGTTCATGTTGGCCCCGCACAAAATGGCGGCATAAGTCTCGCCCTGGGTCTGGTGCTGCGTCACGTACTGCTTGATGGCAGCGACTGACAGTGCACCTGCAGGCTCCACAATGCTGCGCGTGTCTACAAAGACATCCTTGATGGCTGCGCACACGGCGTCGGTGTCGACTGTGATGAACTCGTCCACCAGGTTGCTGGCAATGCGAAAGGTCTCCTCGCCCACCAGCTTCACGGCGGTGCCATCAGAGAACAGGCCCACGTCAGGCAGCGTCACGCGGTGGCTGGCGGCTACAGACTGAATCATCGCGTCCGAGTCGTTCATTTGAACGCCAATAATCTTGATTTCCGGGCGCACCGCCTTGATGTAATTGGCCACGCCAGAGATCAGGCCGCCGCCGCCAATGGCTACAAAAATCGCGTCCAGCCGGTTGGAGCCATGCCCCTGCAACTGGCGCAGTATTTCCATGGCAATGGTGCCCTGGCCTGCAATCACATCGGGGTCGTCAAACGGGTGCACAAAGGTCAGGCCCTGCACTTTCTCCAGCTCGGCGGCGTGGGTGTAAGCGTCAGAGTAGCTCTCGCCGAACAGCACCACTTCGCCGCCAAAACCCCGCACGGCATCGACCTTGACTTGCGGCGTGGTGGTGGGCATCACGATCACGGCCCGCGTGCCCAGACGCTGCGCGCTCAGCGCCACACCTTGCGCGTGGTTGCCCGCGCTGGCGCAAATCACCCCTTTTTGCAGCTGCTCTGGCGTCAGGTGCGCCATTTTGTTGTACGCGCCACGCAGTTTGAAGCTGTGCACGGGTTGCTGGTCCTCACGCTTGAGCAGTACGGTGTTGCCCAGGCGCAGGCCCAATGCCTTGGCGGGCTCCAGCGAGGTTTCAACCGCCACGTCGTAGACGCGGGCAGTGAGTATTTTTTTGAGGTAGTCGGCAGGTTGGAGGTGTGGATTTTTCATGAATGCCTGAATGATAAGCGCGCACCAAAGACGACAATCACTCCTTTATTTGTAAAGGGAAAGCGGTAATCATGGAATGCACAGTCAGTTGGACCGGGGCTTTGGGCACCCGCTCGGGTATGGGTTTTGTTGCTGAAACCGGCAGCGGCCATATCTTGGTCATGGATGGCGCCCCGGATGACGCCAAGCCCGAAAACGGAGGCCTCAATCTGGCCCCGCGCCCTCTGGAGACCGTGCTC
>JAUXQA010000067.1 GCA_030683195.1 Rhodoferax sp.
CCAGTAGGTGTCTGAGAGGCTGCGGTCGAGTTGCAGCGCCAAACAGACGTTGCCCAGGTATTTGACGCGGTTCATCCGGGCAAGCCACTCGGGGTGGGTAGCGCTGGCGGTGTTCTCGAACAGCTTGGCAACGATGGGAAAAGCGGGGGTGAACAGGTATTGCGCGGCGCTGACCTCGCCCCCGGCGGTGCGCAAGGCGGTGACCTGACCATTGGCGGTGAGCACCTCGGTGACTGCGGTGGCGCAGCGAACCTCGCCGCCCAGGCGGGTGATTTCACTGGCCATGGCTTGCGCGAGGCGGCCAAAGCCACCCTTGAAGTAGGCGAGTTGTTCGCCGCCCTTGGCGTTGCGGGTGCTGCCGCGCAGCACGAGTTTTTTCCACATCCAGACGGCATTGACGGCGTCCGAAAAAACTGAAAACTTGCTCTCCAGGAGGGGTTGCCACACAACCTTGAAGACGTTTTTGCCACACAGGGGCTCCAGCCATTCGCGAATGGAGAGGTGCTCAATGGCTTTCCAGTCTTTGACGCGGCGCACTTGCAGAACCAGCAGGCCGAGGCGAACACGGTCAAAGAGGGACAGCGGCTTGAAGCGGAGCAAGTCCAGGGGGGTGGAGAGGCGCCAGTGGCGGCCGTTGAAGTACATGCCGGTTTTGGAGGGCATGGTGGTGATGTCGCCCTCCATGCCGAGTGACTTGACGAGCTGGGGCACGTATTGGTCGTTGTCAAACCAGTGGTGGTAGAACTTCTCGATGGTGACGCCGTCCTTGAACTCAAAGGTGCTGGCGAGGCCGCCGGGGGTGGTGTCGGCATCAAGCACAAGAACTTGCTTGCCGGCGCGGGCGAGTTCAAGCCCGGCGGTGAGGCCTGTGAAGCCGGCGCCAACGATGACGCAATCAAATGGTTTGGACATGGAGTTTTAGTTCTTGAATGTGATGCGGCGGTTCAGGGAAAACTGGAGTACAACGACCACCGGCAGTGTGATGAGTTTGGCCCAGCGCGCATCAAAACCGGCCAGATCAACCAGCAGCCACAGCAGCAGGGCTGAGGCCGCAAAGCCGAGGCTGGCGACCAGCAGGAAGAGTGCCAGACGCTGCCAGACCTTGTCGCGTTTGGCAAAGGTAAAGATGCGGTTGAGGGAAAAACTGACGAGTGTGCCGGCAAGGTAGCCCAGCCCGTTGGCGTATTGGTACCAAATGCCGCTGTTCAGTGCGCCGTAATAGACGGCGTAATCAGAAGCCACGCCCATGCCGCCGCACAGGCAATATAGAAAAAACTGCATGGTCTAGTCTGCCGGGTTGGGGGGGTGGTGTCGCCAATGACGTATTGGGGGCGCGAGTTGAGGGTGAGTAATACCCGGCCCAAATACTCGCCAATCATGCCCAAGGCGAGCAGTTGCACGCCGCCCACAATGAGGATGGTGACGATGAGGGATGACCAGCCCACGGGCATGGCGTCGTTGGTGAATTTCTGGATAATGAGGGCGATGGCGAGCAGGAACCCCAGGCCGGCAAAGCAAATACCGGCAAAGGAGGTGATGCGCAGGGGGACCAGGGAGAAGTTGGTGGCCATTTTTAGCCACAGGGAGACGGACTTTTTGAAGCTGTAGCCGGAGTCGCCCGCGTAGCGTTCGTGGTGGTCAACGTCGACGGTGCCGATGTTGCGGGTGACGGAGAGGATGAGCCCGTCCACATAGACGTAGGGGCCTTGGTAGCGCAAAACGTCGGCGCAAATGGCGGCTTTCATGGCCCGAAAAGGGGATAAGTAAAGGCCTTTGGGCTTTTGCATGAGGTAGCCGGCGACCAGGTCATTGAGGCGGCTGCCGGCAATCTTCCAGCCAGCGTGCTGTCGCCGCTTGAAGCGGGCATAGACGACATCGCGCCCCCGCGCGAGTTCATCAAGCAGGGCGGGGATGTCAGAGGGCGAGTGCTGCAGGTCGTCGTCCATGGTCATGATGATGTCGCCGCGCGCTTGTGCAAAGCCAGCCATGAGGGCGTTGTGCTGGCCCGCGTTCATGCGCAGGGAGATGCCGTGCACCCAAGGATATTGGGCGGCCAGGGCCTGAATGACCGCCCAGCTGTGGTCGGGCGAGCAATCGCACACAAAGATGACTTCGTAGCGGTGGCGCACTTGGTCGATCTGATCCAGCACGGCCTGCAAGCGGGCGGTGAGTTCAGGAAGGACTTTTTCGCTTCCGTAGACGGGAATGACAATGGACAGGGCCAGGCGGGAGAGATCAGGCATAGTATTTTCGAATGAGCTTGCTGACGTAGTCGTCGTCAAACCGGACGCCGGCTTCTGTGGCTGCGAGTTCAGTCTGGCGGGTGTCAATGGCGTAGTCTGCACCAGCTTCAACGAAATCGTAATGCGCTTTCTTAATGAGCACGGTCTCAAATAGCTTGACCAGGTCAAGAATGGGAACCGAGAACGGGCAGGCGATATTGGAAACCTGGCCTTGCGCCTGCCCTTTCTTGACGAGGTGGGTGGCAATGGTGACCACATCACTAATGTCAATGAGGTTACGCCGGGCGTGACGCCAGACCTGAAACCGCTGGCCCGAACTGATTTGCTGGTAAAGGTAATTGGTGAGGGTGTGCGGATTGGCGCCAAAACCCACTACCTGAGGCAGCCGGAAGATGGCCCATTGCGGCGCCTTCGCCTGCAAGAGTTGCTCCAGCTCCGCCTTGTGTTTGACGTAGGGTGACTGTGCCAGCTCGGGGTCATTCAGGGAGCAGGTACTAAAGTAGAGCATGAGCTGGTCAGGCGCAAGCTTTGAGACTAGCAATTGGCGCTCACGAGCGAACTCTTCGGGCCGGTGTTCGCGAGAGTTGGAGACGCCTGATGCAAACACGGTCACGTTTGGCTCGCGCGAAAATAGGGTGGCAAATGCGCTCGCCACTAATCCGTTGCCTACTATCATTTTCTTGTCTACATCAGGTCGTTGGTGGGCGTGGGCGTGTGTTTGTTTCGGCTGCGCAGAGCACTTCTAAGATAAAATTCCCGGTTTTCCGCGAGGCAATCCAGACTGCGCGGTGAGGATAACAGAAGCGAAAGTTCGCAATCCAGAGGGTAGGTCGACGTGAGTTCAAGCAAGAAAATCGCATTAATTACGGGCGTTACAGGTCAAGATGGCGCCTACTTGGCGGAGCTGTTGCTGGACAAGGGCTATGAGGTGCACGGCATTCGACGGCGCAGTTCCCTGTTTAATACGGCGCGCATTGACCATCTGATTCACGATGTGCATGAGAAAGGGTTGCCGTTCACCCTGCATTACGGGGACATGACGGATTCATCAAGTCTCACGCGCATTGTGCAAAAGGTGCAACCCGACGAGATTTACAACTTGGCGGCGCAGAGCCATGTGGCGGTATCTTTTGAGGAGCCGGAGTACACGGCGAACTCCGACGCCCTGGGGCCGCTGCGCATGCTGGAGGCCATCAGGATTTTGGGGCTGGAGAAAAAGACTCGGTTTTATCAGGCGTCAACGTCCGAGTTGTATGGACTGGTGCAGGAAATCCCGCAAAAAGAGACCACTCCCTTTTACCCGCGTAGCCCCTATGCGGTGGCAAAGCTGTATGCCTACTGGATAACGGTGAACTATCGCGAGGCGTATGGCATGTATGCGTGCAACGGGATTTTGTTCAACCATGAGTCGCCGCTCCGGGGGGAGACGTTTGTCACCCGCAAAATCACCCGGGCATTGGCGCGCATCAAGCTGGGGCTGCAGGCCTGCCTTTATCTGGGCAACATGGACGCGCTGCGTGACTGGGGACACGCCAAGGACTACGTGGAGATGCAGTGGCTGATGCTGCAACAGGAGACGCCCGAGGACTTTGTGATTGCCACTGGGGTGCAGTACAGCGTGCGCGATTTTGTGAGCGCAGCCGCCAGGGAGCTGGACATGTCACTGACCTGGCATGGTGAGGGGGTGGAGACCAAGGCGTTTGACGCAGCCGGCCAATGCGTGGTCGCGGTTGATCCGCGTTACTTTCGCCCAACCGAGGTAGAAACGCTGCTGGGCGATGCGAGCAAGGCCCGCGAGCGCTTGGGCTGGACGCCCAAGATCAGTTTCCAGGAGTTGGTGAGTGAGATGGTGCAGGAAGACTTCAAGACTGCTCAGCGGGACGAGTTGATGAAACGCCATGGATACACAGCCTTGAACAATCATGAATGATGGGCACCATCACGGTTGTCAATCTGGGCAAGGCGTACAAGCAGTACCCTAGCCGCTGGTCCCGACTGGCGGAGTGGGTTCTGCCGGGAAAAACGATCCGCCACCGCTTGAAGTGGGTGCTGCAAGACATTAGCTTCTCGGTGCGTCCGGGCGAGGCCGTCGGGATCATTGGCCTGAATGGTGCGGGCAAGAGCACGTTATTGAAGTTGATTACAGGCACCTCGCAGCCAAGCACAGGCAGTGTGGTGATAACGGGCCGTGTTGCGGCGCTGCTGGAGTTGGGTATTGGCTTTCACCCAGACTTCACCGGGCGACAAAATGTGTATATGGCAGGGCAACTGCTCGGCTATGGAGTAGAGGAAATCACCCGATTGATGCCCGAGATCGAGGCCTTTGCCGAGATTGGGGATTACCTGGATCAGCCTGTGCGGGTGTATAGCAGCGGTATGCAGGTGCGGCTGGCCTTTAGTGTGGCCACGGCGCGCCGCCCAGACGTCTTGATTGTGGACGAGGCACTGTCGGT
>JAUXQA010000196.1 GCA_030683195.1 Rhodoferax sp.
GTAACATAGGCCGCAATGTAAGCGCACGATCCCGTGTGCCATGTGTCAAAAGACATGCCCCCGTTACCACCCGTTGCGGGCTCACCATCAAAGGCAAAACCATGCGCGAAGTCCGTTGCAGCGAGTGTCAACTCCGCCCCAAACCTTTGTTTCTTGAGCACAGTGAGCAGGAGCACACGTTGGTGCAGTCGCTCAAGCGGCGCGAAGTCCGCCTGGAGGCTGGCGCCATCCTGATTCACGAGGGCCAGACCGATGCCCCGCTGTACACGCTTTACAGTGGCTGGGCATTTCGTTACAAAACCTTGAGCGATGGGCGGCGACAAATCCTCTCTTTTTTGCTGGGTGGCGACTTCATTGGCGTGCAGCAAAAGATGGGTGATGCCTCTGCACATGGCGTGATCACGCTGACCGAGGCCGTGTTTTGTGTGTTTCAGCGGGATTCCCTGTGGGAGTTGCACCGGCAGTCGCCGTCCATGGGATTCAACATCACCTGGCTCACGGCGCACGAGGAGTCCCTTGTGGATGACACTTTGCTCTCAGTGGGCCGGCGCAGCGCGGAGGAGCGCATTGCGATGCTGTTGATACTTCTGTTCAAGCGGGCCGCTGCCTTGCAAGCCGACGGAGGTGCCTCGGGCGTGGCGTTTCCGTTGACGCAGCAGCACATTGCCGACGGTCTGGGTTTGTCATTGGTTCACACCAACAAGACACTGCGCAAGCTGGAGCGCCGTGGCCTGCACCACTTTGAGGAAGGGCGCTTGTACATGCGCGATGTCCGGGCGCTGGCGCAGCTGGCCGATTTATACGGCGACGGGCGGCCTGCGCAACGCCCGCTGGTTTAGCCCGGCTGAATGTTGGCCTGCCGGGTGCGGGCAAATTGTTTGCTCGCAAAGGTCCAGATCATGCGGGAGGCATCAGGGCCTTTGGGGTCGCTGTAACTGCAGCCGCTGGCGCCACCGCTCCAGGCATGGCCCAGCCCCCGTATTTCGCACAAGGTGCTGACCAGCCGGCCGCCCACCTTGAAATCGGTGACGTGGGCTGCATAACGTGCGCCGCGTTGCACCGTGCGTGGCGGACCTGATTTGGCGCCCTCGGTGTCGGCCCATTGGCGTGCTGCAAATGGCCCATTGCTGGGTGCCACCGTGGAGTCGGCGCTGCCTTGAATGACCAGCAAGGCCGGAAGGTGCTCGCCTTCAGGCAAGACCGCCAGCGGCAGGCTGGCCTGTCTTTGCCCCCGCATGGCCCCAAACGCAGTGACCGAGGAATGCGCCACACCCGGCCCAATGCCTGAATGCATGGCCACCGCCTGAAAACGCGCCGGATGGCGTGTGACCAGCAAAGTCGCCATGCTGCCCCCCGCCGACAGGCCTGCCAGCGCCAGTCGGCCGGGATCAATGGCCTGCTTCAGGCAGACCTGATCAATCGTGGCGTTGATGGCATCGGCCTCGCTTTGGGCGCGGCCCGACCGCGTCTCATACCAGTTCCAGCAGCGCTGGGCGTTTGAGAGGCTGCTCTGTTCCGGGTACAGCACAAAAAAGCGTTCGCGGGCGGCAATCCGGTTCATCTGGCTCACATCCGCCAAGTCCTGTGCGTTCTGCAAGCAGCCGTGGAGCATGACCAGCAAGGGGAGCCGCTCGCCGCGCCGAATTCCGGGCGGCTTGTAAAGACGGTAGCGTTTGGCACCAGACACGCCTGACGCAGTGCCCGAAATCCACTGACCCACAGCCGTGGTGGGCAGTGGCTTGGTGGATCTTGTTTTGGTAGCAGGTGGTTTGCTCACAACCGGCGGCGTGTGCAGCGCCTTTTTCAGGGTCTTGGTGCCAACCCGAATGGCTGTGCTCGTCATGGCGTTGAGCGTGCGCTGGAACGAGCGGCTTAAAAAGGGATTGGTAGTGCGTTTGGCCATGGTGTGTGAAGCCAGTCTAGCCCAGTCCCTGCTTGGTTCCGACGCTATTTATTTATGGCCTTTGTGTGCGCTGGCGCCCTGTGACGCACTCAGATTTGTGCTGCACGGATCATGTCGGCCGCCTTTTCGGCAATCATGATCACGGGGGCGTTGGTGTTGCCCCCAACTATGCGCGGCATGATGGACGCATCCACCACACGCAGTCCGGTGATGCCATGCACGCGCAGTTGGGCGTCCACCACGTCCATGGCACCCGTGCCCATGCGGCAAGTGCCCACCGGGTGGTAAATGGTGTCGGCATGATCCCGAATGAATCGTTCAATTTGAGCGTAGGTTTGTGCTTGGGCCGAGGCGGTGAGTTCACGGCCCTGCGCAGCCGCCAAAGCAGGCTGCGTCAAGATTTGGCGCATGAGCTTGAAGCCACGCACCATGCGTTCCATGTCGTCGCGGTCACCCAAGAAGTTGGGGTCAATCAATGGGGCTGCAAACGGGTCATTGCTCGCCAGGCGGACGTTGCCCCGGCTGCGTGGGCGAAGCAGGCACACGTGGCACGAGAAGCCGTGCCCCAGGGTGGTGGTGCGACCGTGGTTGAGCAACTTGCCAATCACAAAGTGCAACTGCAGGTCAGGGATTGGCTCGCTGCCCTGGCTTTTGATGAAGCCACCGGCCTCGGCGTAATTGGTGGTGAGCATGCCGCTGCGTTGCTTGCGCCACTCGAACAGTCCCTGAACCATGCGCCAGGCCCCTGTGATCGAGAGGCCGAACAAATCTTTGGCCTGGGGTGCATCCACCACCTGCACCACGTCAATGTGGTCATGCAGGTTGGCACCCACGCCGGGCAAGTCATGCAGGGTGGCAATGCTGTTTTTCAGCAGGTGCTCGCGCGGACCGATGCCCGAGAGCATCAGAATTTGGGGCGATTGCAAGGCACCTGCGCACAACAAAACTTCGCGTTTGGCGTTAAGTTGCTTTAACGCGCCCTCGTGATGGAACTCCACGCCCACGGCGCGTTTGCGCTCCAGCACGATCCGGGTGGTGTGCGCGCCCGTGAACACCTGCAGGTTGGGCCGCGCCAGATTGGGCGTCAGATAGGCCTTTGCCGCGCTGAAGCGTTCGCCGTTTTTGTGTGTCACCTGAAACGGGCCCACGCCCTCCTGGCTTTCACCATTGAAGTCGGGGTTGTAGTGCAGGCCGGCTTGTTGTGCCGCTTTGATGAACACCTGCCCAAACCGGTTGGGGCTTTTCAGGTCCATCACATTGAGCGGGCCGCCGCTGCCATGAAACGCATTGGCCCCGCGTTCGTTGTCTTCCGCCAGCTTGAAGTAGGGCAACACGTCTTCATAGGCCCAGCCCGGGTTGCCCTCGGCGGCCCAGTGGTCGTAGTCGTCGCGGTGGCCGCGTGCATAAATCATGGCGTTGACCGAGCTGGAGCCGCCCAACACCTTGCCTCGGGGCTGGTAGCCCGTGCGGCCGTTCAGGCCGGGCTGGGGCACGGTATCGAACTTCCAGTTGGCCTGGCCACTTTTGGCAATGACCGCCAGGCCGGCGGGGCAGTGAATCAGCACGCTGCTGTCGGCAGGGCCTGCCTCCAACAGCGCCACGGTGATGTCGGGGTCCTGCGAGAGTCGGGCGGCCAGAACGCAGCCGGCCGATCCGCCGCCAATGATGATGTAGTCGAACAAGTGTGTCTCCTGGCACCAGGGTAATTGTTGGATGGGTGCTCAGTCCCTACGTTACCGCAAAGCGGCGGGTGGTCCTGGTTTGCGGCTTTTCCAATATTTCTTGGGTGGCAATTAAATTGCACACAATTTAATTGTGTGATACATTTCATGCATGTCTACTTCAGCCACGCCGCCGCCCACCAACCCAGCCCTGTTGTTGGAAAACCAGTTGTGTTTTGCGCTGTATTCCACGTCTCTGGCCATGACCAAGCTTTACAAGCCACTGCTTGGGGCTTTGGGGCTTACCTATCCGCAATACCTGGTAATGCTGGTGTTGTGGGAGCAAGACGATGTGAGTGTGTCGGCCTTGGGCGAACGCCTGTTTTTGGATTCCGGTACTTTGACGCCCTTGCTCAAACGCATGGAAACTGCTGGCCTGCTGGTGCGAACCCGCGCCAAAGACGACGAGCGCCGGGTGCAGATTGCCCTGACGAGTGCAGGTCACCAACTCAAGGTGCAGGCAGGCACCGTACCTGGCTGCGTGGTGAGTGCCACGCACTGCCCGGTGTCAGAGCTGATGACGCTCACCCGTCAGGTGCAGGCGCTGCGCAGCCAGCTTGCCGGCTGATCGCCTCCCAATTCATATCACCCCCACTTTTCAACCCGCTTCACCA
>JAUXQA010000069.1 GCA_030683195.1 Rhodoferax sp.
GCGCATGGTCGAATTCCTGGATTCAGTCACCTTGCAAAAGCTGGTAGATGACCAGCTTGCCAAGGGCTTGCAGGTTGAAGACAAGCCCAGCGTGAAACGGGCTATCTCTGCCATGCCGATCTCCCGGCCTATCCGCATGAACATACCTAATTCGGTGTTTGCCTTGGGCAATGCGTTTTCAAAGATCTGATTTTTAATTAGCCAGCAGCGAGCCAGCCATGGACACCACACCACATTTCCCGATTTACATGGATTACAGCGCGACCAACCCCTGCGACGAGCGGGTGGTTGACGCCATGATTCCTTGGTTACGCCAGCACTTTGGTAACCCCGCATCTCGCAGTCATGCTTGGGGCTGGGAAGCCGAGGCCGCCGTAGAAAACGCACGCGAGCAAGTTGCCGCATTGATTGGTGCAGACCCCCGCGAGATCGTCTGGACCTCCGGCGCCACTGAATCCAACAATTTGGCCATCAAGGGTGCGGCTGGTTTTTACAAGACCAAAGGCAAGCATGTGATCACGGTCAAGACCGAGCACAAAGCCGTGCTGGACACCTGTCGCGAGTTGGAGCGTCAAGGCTTTGAGGTGACTTATCTGGATGTGCAGGCTGACGGCCTGCTGGACCTGGAGGTTTTCAAAGCGGCGATTCGCTCGGACACCATTTTGGCGAGCGTGATGTTTGTCAACAACGAAATTGGTGTGATTCAGGACATCGCTGCGATTGGCGCGATTTGTCGTGAAAAGGGTGTTGTGTTCCATGTGGATGCCGCGCAGGCGACGGGCCGGGTCGACATCGATTTGAGCACCTTGCCGGTGGACCTGATGAGTTTGACCGCCCACAAGACTTATGGCCCCAAAGGAATGGGTGCTTTGTACGTGCGGCGCAAACCGCGTATTCGTCTGGAAGCCCAAATGCACGGCGGTGGCCATGAGCGCGGCATGCGTTCGGGCACCTTGCCAACGCATCAGATTGTGGGCATGGGAGAGGCTTACCGCATCGCCAAGGCTGAGATGGCCGTGGAGAATGCCCGCATCCGCGCTCTGCATGACCGCATGTTGGCTGGCCTGAAAGATGTCGAGCAGGTATTTATCAACGGCCACCTGGATAAGCGGGTGCCGCACAACCTGAACATGAGCTTCAACTATGTTGAGGGTGAATCCCTGATCATGGGCATCAAGGGCTTGGCAGTCTCCAGCGGATCAGCCTGTACATCAGCGAGCCTTGAGCCTAGCTATGTCCTCAGGGCGCTGGGCCGAAGTGACGAACTGGCGCACAGCAGTCTGCGCATGACTATCGGTCGTTACACGACCGAGGCCGAAATTGACTACGCCATTGACACAATCAAGGTCAACGTCGCCAAACTTCGTGACCTGAGCCCCTTGTGGGACATGTACAAAGAAGGCATTGACATCAGCACCATTCAGTGGGCTGCTCACTAAACACTGTCCCAAATCATTGGAGAAAAAATAATGGCTTATTCTGAAAAAGTTGTCGATCATTACGAAAACCCGCGCAACGTCGGCTCTTTTGACAAGGGTGACGATTCGGTAGGTACAGGTATGGTGGGCGCACCGGCATGCGGTGACGTCATGAAGCTGCAAATCAAGGTCAATCCCGAGACGGGTGTGATTGAAGACGCACGCTTCAAGACCTACGGTTGTGGCTCGGCCATCGCTTCATCGTCATTGGTGACCGAATGGGTCAAAGGCAAAACGCTGGATCAGGCCGCAGCTTTGAAAAACAGCGAAATTGCCGAGGAGTTGGCGCTGCCACCGGTGAAGATTCATTGCTCTATCCTGGCGGAAGATGCCATCAAAGCGGCGGTGGATGACTACCGCAAGAAGCACATCGCTGCGCAGACTCACTGAGATGGCTGTCACGTTGACTGAAGCCGCTGCACGCCATGTGAGCCGCTACCTGGCCAAGCGGGGCAAGGGCGTTGGGGTTCGACTGGGCGTCAAGACCACCGGTTGCTCAGGACTGGCCTACAAGCTTGAGTATGTGGATGCCGCCGAGCCAGAAGATATGGTCTTTGAAGGACATGGCGTCAAGGTGTTGGTGGAGCCCAAAAGCTTTGCTTATCTGGATGGCACGGAGCTCGATTTTGTGCGCGAAGGCCTGAATGAAGGCTTCAAATTTAACAACCCGCGTGAGCGTGATCGCTGCGGCTGCGGTGAGTCGTTTCGGGTGTGAATCTCCAGTCTTCGGATTTTGAATTGTTTGGTCTGACACCCGGGTTTGCCCAGGACCGAGCCTTCATTGATGTGCGCTGGAAAGACTTGCAACGAGAAGTGCACCCTGACAAGTTTGCAGCGCAAGGCGCGGCCGCTCAGCGGATTTCCATGCAATGGTCGGTGCGCATCAATGAAGCCTACCAGCGATTGAAAGAGCCGCTCAAGAGGGCAGCCTACCTCTGCGAACTGAACGGTGTGCCCGTCAATGCGGAGAACAACACGGCCATGCCTGCTGAATTCCTCATGCAGCAGATGGAGTGGCGTGAAGCACTCGACGAAGCGACCACCACAGTTGAGTTGAACGTGCTTGACGGATTGGTTCGATTTGCTCGCGTGCAGGCCTTGCAATTGTGTGCGGAGTTTCTTGACGATAAACAAGATTACCAATCAGCGGTGGGGCAGGTGAGGGCGTTGATGTTTATCGATCGATTCTCGCGCGACATTGAAGCCCGCCTTGATCAAATGGACACCACAGACGGGGGACAATAGCGCCCCGTTTCCCTCAAATAAATCATGGCGCTTTTACAAATTTCTGAACCCGGTCAGTCCCCCAACCCGCATGAGCGACGCTTGGCGGTAGGCATCGACTTGGGTACCACGCACTCCTTGGTCGCTTCGGTGCGCCATGGCGTTGCCGAATGTTTGCCCGATGAGCAGGGTCGGGTCATCCTTCCATCAGTCGTTCGCTACCTGGCCGGCGATCGGCGGCAAATTGGGTTTGAGGCAGAAGCCTCTTTGGCACTTGACCCTGAAAATACGCTGGCTTCGGTCAAGCGCTTCATGGGCCGGAGCCTCAAGGATGTGGCCGGAGCCGACAAGCTGCCGTATCGGTTTGTGAATCACCCTGGCATGTTGGGCCTGCAGACAGTGCAGGGCGAAAAGTCCCCTGTCGAGGTGAGTGCCGAGATCCTGGCTACATTGCGGTATCGCGCAGAAGATACGCTGGGCGATGACCTGTATGGCGCGGTGATCACCGTGCCGGCTTATTTCGACGACGCTCAGCGCCAAGCGACCAAAGATGCGGCGCAATTGGCAGGCCTCAATGTGCTGCGTCTGATCAATGAGCCCACAGCTGCTGCCATTGCCTATGGGCTGGACAACGGCAGCGAGGGTACATATGCCATTTTTGACCTGGGTGGAGGCACGTTTGACATCTCCATCTTGCGCCTGACGCAGGGCGTGTTTGAAGTCGTAGCCACTGGCGGTGACTCTGCCCTCGGGGGCGATGATTACGACCACGCCCTTGCGCAGTGGGTTTTGACCCAGTCGGGTGCGCAGGCCTTGGAGGCCTCCGATAAAGCTGCCGTCAAGGTGGCGGCGCGCGCTTGCAAGGAGGCCTTGTCCGTCGAGGCGTCCGCCATGTTCAAGGCAGCTCTGGCCACCACCGAGATCAGTTTGAATGTGACCGTAGCGCAGTTTGAGGCCGCCACAAGCGCCCTGACTGCGCGCACCCTCAACGCGGCACGCAAAGCCTTGCGCGATGCACGTTTGGCAGTGGATGAAATCAAAGGCGTGGTGATGGTCGGTGGCTCAACCCGCATGCCCCAAATTCAAAAAGCCGTTGCTAACTTTTTTGGGTGTGAGCCGCTGAACAACCTGAATCCCGATGAAGTAGTGGCTTTGGGTGCCGCGATTCAGGCCAATCAGTTGGCGGGCAACAACACCGCCGGCGAACTTTTGCTGTTGGATGTGATTCCCTTGTCGCTTGGCGTCGAAACGATGGGTGGTTTGGTCGAGCGCATTGTCTTGCGTAACGAAACCATTCCCACAGCCAAGGCCCAGGACTTCACCACCTACCAGGACGGCCAGACAGCGCTGGCTTTGCACGTGGTTCAAGGTGAACGCGACCTGGTGGCCGATTGCCGCAGTTTGGCCCGCTTTGAGTTGCGTGGCATTCCGCCCATGGCGGCCGGTGCGGCGCGCATTCGGGTGACCTTCACGGTGGACGCTGATGGCCTGCTCAACGTGAGTGCGCGGGAGCAGGTCAGTGGTGTGGAAGCCCGCATCGATGTGAAGCCCACTTACGGCCTCGGCGACGACCAGATTGCCCGGATGCTGCAAGACAGTTTCACCACGGCTGAGGCGGACATGAAATCCCGTGCATTGGTGGAAGCCCGCGTCGATGCCGACCGCATGCTGCTGGCGACTTTGAGTGCGCTGGCGGCAGACGGTGACCTGTTGTCGGAGTCCGATCGCGGCCAGATTGATGCTTTGATGGCTGAACTGCGCACGACGATTACGCTTGACGATGCGGCCGTTGTCGAGGCCGCGTCCCAGACACTCGCCAAAGGCACCGAGGCATTCGCGGCGATGCGAATGAACCGAGGCATCCAGAAGGCCTTGGCGGGCAAGACAATCGACACCATTTGAATCTGAACGAAAAATTTTCATGCCCATCATCAAAATATTGCCCCATCCCGAATATTGCCCGCAGGGCGCCCAGATCTCTGCTCCCGCGGGCACATCAATCTGCGAGGCCATGCTGGACAACCACATCAACATCGAGCACGCCTGCGACATGAGTTGTGCTTGCACGACCTGTCACGTGATCGTGCGGGAGGGTTTCGCCACGCTCAATGAGCCCGATGAAAACGAAGAAGATCTGCTGGATCGCGCTTGGGGTCTGGAGCCCAACTCGCGCCTGGGTTGCCAAGCCTTCCTGGCGCAAAACGACGTGGTGGTGGAGATACCCAAGTACACCATCAACCACGCCAAGGAAAACCACTGAGCCCGGCCCATGCGTCAAATTTTTCTTGATACCGAAACCACAGGCCTGTCGGCTGATAGCGGTGACCGCATCATTGAGATCGGCTGTGTCGAGTTGTTCAATCGCAAGCTGACCGGCAATAACTTGCATTTCTATCTGAATCCCGGGCGTGACAGTCACGAGGAAGCGCTCAAGGTGCATGGCATCACCACCGAGTTCCTGAAGGACAAGCCCAAGTTTGCGGCGGTGGCCGATGAATTGATGGCGTATTTGCAGGATGCCGAAGTCATCATTCACAACGCTGCATTTGACGTCGGTTTCTTGAACAAAGAGCTTGAATTGATCGGCCGTCCTGCATTCACAGGCTTGGTCGGTGGTGTCATCGACACCTTGGTCATGGCCAAGGAAATGTTTCCCGGCAAACGCAACTCGCTCAACGCCTTATGTGATCGTCTCGGTGTGGACAACTCCGGGCGGGTGTTGCACGGCGCCTTGCTGGATGCCGAGTTGCTGGCCGATGTGTACATCAACTTGACGCGTGGTCAGGACGCGTTGTTGATGGATGCTGGTCCTGAGCAGTTGGATGGCAGTGTGGTGGTGAACCTGGATTTGCGTATGTTTGATTTGCCCGTGCTGGCGGCCAACGATGAGGAGATCACGGCCCACCATGAAGTGCTCAAACAAATTGACAAATCCAGCGGTGGAAAGACAATTTGGCAGGCTTTGGCTTGAAGATATGGCATAATTCGAGGCTTACCTGATAAGAATTCAGGGAGATTAGCTCAGGGGTAGAGCACTGCATTCACACTGCAGGGGTCACAAGTTCGAAACTTGTATCTCCCACCAACCTAAACGTTGTAAATCAAGGACTTAGCGTAAACGTTAAGTCCTTTTTTTATGTCTGGTGTCTAAAAAAATCTTGGACGATAGTGGATTTGGACGTTTATTCTTCCGAAGCGAACGCATGTTTCGCAGAGCAGAATCTGTGAATCGTCCTGTGTTGAACTTTGTTGCAGAAAAAAATTTGCGCTGTAGGTCGATTGGGACGGTGATCTGAAGTTCGATCTGAAAAGTGGCAGTCATGCCAATGAAGATGTAAAACAGATCGGTGATGGGTGCCTGTGGAAATTTAACCCTTGACTCATTGCCAAAAGTACCAAATCCCCAATCCGATGCATCCGTACATCAAGCCAGACCAAGCCCCAACCTCAAAGTCGGTGGGAGATGGGATGCAAGAAAACAAAGAACAGGCTGTGATGTATCCAGACGCCACCCAGATCAAGTAATTTCCGATCTGAAAATTAGGCAGCATCCAATGTTCAAATAGCAGCCAACCGATGCCAAGCATCAAAAAAGGGGCAAACGCTACAGGTGCTGCGTTCCAGATATTCAGATTGGAAAAACTGACTGAACCCAACACCAAAGTGTCATCTTGGCGTTTTGGGAAGATTGAAAACGATCTGGGCTTGGCAAAAAGAAGCAAACCCATAAGACAATGCAAAAGTTCGTGTGTAACCGTGCCGGGGAGGCTGATCATTGCAAGCTGCCACTTGGAATAACGCACCGAACGCATGACGAGTAACCAAGTCATTATCAGCACCGAAGATGCAAGCGTTTCAGTCGCCATGGAAAGATTTTTGGGCAAGGGCATGTTGAAGAAAGATCGCTCCGGCAAGAGAGCGTCATTTCAATCAGACTGACAGCGTGTAGACCATGGCTCCAGCACGTTCGGCGGTGCTATGCCCCAGCAAAGCTTTGTCCCATTCGGAACTGAGTGCCACAACTTCCGGTACCAGACCATTTGTCATCGCCGAAACTTCCTCTACGGCAGCGTCGAATTCGGCCACCAGTTCACGTGTCTCCAGAAACAGTCGCGCGACCATAGACCCACCCGAGTCGATCACAACAAGGTAGCGTGCCGGCTGTCGATGCGACTCGGGACTATGCTTTCCCGGTGATTCCATACCAAATGTTTGACTCATCGTTCATCTTGCCACAGTTGCGCAGTCAGGGTGTAAGAAGTACAAAGCCAGCAACTGAAATTAAGACTCCGATTGACCTGTAAGACCTTTGAGCATCCGTTTACTTTTTCTCCAGATTTCATATGCTGTATAAAAAAACAGTACATTGATTTGGAGAAGCCGAAATGGAAACAAGTGAATGGGTCGTACGGTGTTCTGCCCGTCTACACGCGCAATGGCCGAGACTGCATAGAGATCAGCGCGATGAAGTGGCACGAGACCTTTCGCATGACCAGCGGTGTCAACAAATTGAACCAGAAGTCGCGGTGGTCGAATGGTTGCGACAAGGTATTCCGGTGCCGGTTGGGAGTGAACAGCGATGAAGCACACCTACTTTCATACACCTAATATCAATCATCCTTGGCATCTGTCAGACGGGTTGACCGGGCGTCGAATTTTGGTGGCGATTTGGAACTGGATGTAACGGCAGGTTCAGGGAAGGTCAGTTCATCGGCTGAGTCCACGCCACTAACCCAAGCGTTTTCTAAACTTTGATTTGTGGATCAGTTGATTGACACGCAACACACAAAAAGGCAGCGTTGTGCGTCTGATTTTTTGGTGTCAACAAACTGACCGTTTGGTTGACAGAAACTCCACGGTGGAGTTTGCCCGGTTTATGCTCAAGGCACTAATATTTGCCGAAAAATCAAGCGCTATACGGTGTAAAGGAAAACCCATTGCCGATGACACCAACTAACCCGGCCTGATTTTCAGCGCTCTCACTGAATCCGGCCAATACCTCTGCAACCGTTCCGGCCTTGGCATCCAGTACCCCGACCCAGAAGTTAAGGCCTCCTATTTCTCCAGGGCGGTGAAGCACGTTGTCGTAGAGTTTGTTGACAATCTGCGCATTCGTTGGATTGGTTCCATAAACGGCCTTGAACTCGGCTGAATTCACGAAGCCTTCTGCCACCTGTTTGAGAGTTGCTCCGCTGTCCATCGCGTTGATCCAAAATCCTAGACCCCCCGCGTCCGGAGTGCGGTTGAAAGCTGCTTGGTAGACACGGTAAGCCTGGCCACCTGCTCCACCGGTATCAAGGGCCATGGTTGAATCGGCAAACTGCAGCCGCTCGACATTTGTCAAAGTGTCAACGCCCTCAGCGCCGCTGCTGTCAGTCACTATGACGGTGCCGGCATCAAAAGTCAGGGTAAAGGATGACCGGTTGCCTGCATACGCAGCCACATCAACGCCAGCACCACCATCAAGCGAGTCGTCGCCCCCCTTACCGCTTAAAACATTTCGTCCGGAGTTGCCAATAAGGGTGTTGGCCAGCGCATTGCCCGTACCGCTGATATTTGAACTGCCTGTCAATGTCAGAGCCGCCTCGGTACTGCTCAGGGTCGTGCTGGCGCTGGCTTCGCGCGGTGCCAAAAAAGGATTTGTTAGCCGGTAAATCTGGTAGCCGCTGAGCGACTGGTCCGGCGAGTAAGAGCTTTTCATCACCACATACTGCCCATTGCCTGAAATCTGGCCATCCAGGCTATAGGTTGAAACATCTTCAGCAAACTCCGAAACAATGCGAAGCTCGCCGGTGAGCATGTCCTTGATGAAAACATCAGGGCCGTAATCGTGCCGAAACGGCAGAGTCACCAAGTCTTCGTCCCAACTGTTAAACACAACAAAGCGGCCATCGTCAGAAATGGACGCTTGCTCGTTAATCTTGGTCGCCGCCACGCCGCTGCTGTTCACCGCAACGCGCTTTAGATCACCCGTGACCATGTCCTTGTAAAACACATCCCTCACGCCATTAGTGTCGTCTGCGACCAGGTTGGCCGCATCGCTTGAAAACACAATGTAACGACCATTGGCACTGACATTGGCATCGCTGCTGTAGGCATAGTTGGTTGGCGTCACTATGGTCTGCGCACCGGCAGATGACGTTGAAACCCGCTCAATGGCGCCGGACTGCAGGTCTTTGCGAAAGATGTCGGCAGCGCCATTGGTGTCGCCACTCACCAGGTTAGTGGCTCGGCTCATAAAAACCAGATAGCGACCGTCGGCAGAAAACGACGCCTGCTCGCTCGAACCATTGGCCTGCGCCCCAGTCGCTGTGGTGGATAGCCTGGCAATGGCCCCTGAAGCCAGAGTCTTTACAAAGATGTCACTGGACCGGTTGGTATCGCCAGTCACCAAGCCGTCATTGAAACTCGTAAACGCCACCAGACTTCCGTCAGCAGACACAGCCGCTCCGCTGCTAACGTTGCCGCCCATCGAGCCAGGGGAAAGCCCATTGACATTAGACGACACCAGCTTGAGCTCGCCGGTAGTCAGGTTTTTGGCATAGACGTCATAACCGGTATTGTTGTCGCCCGCCGTGATGGTTGTGCTGTTGATAGTCCCACCGGTTGGGCTATTTGGATCGCCTTGGTATGACAAGGACACCAGGTTATTGGCCCAGGTTTCAAAGGCAACTACCCGTCCGTTTGCTGACATTGAATAGCCCTCTCCCACCGCCGAGACACCTGTTGGGTAACCACCCGGTATTGGGTTGAGTATGGTGCTGTTGCTTCCCATGCGGGCAGACCTTGCACCAAACTCGTCGGTGACAACGAATTGAACCGCCCCCGAACTCATGTCCTTATAAAAACTGTCGCTGTTGTAATTATTCGTTTCATTGGGGTTGTTGTTGTCCGTGGCCACTAAATTACCCCCCCAGCTGGTAAACACAACAAAGCGGCCATCAGCCGATAGTACCGGTGCGGTGTTGCTGCCAGAATTGGTGCCCAGGTCCGCCACCACGCCGGCGGTGTTGGCACTTACCAACTTGATGGTAGTGCTGGCCGCGCCGGTTCCCTCGTCGACGCTGCGGGTGCTGAAGTCATAGCTTGTTGTACCTGCAAACCGGTTGCCAGCTAAATCCAGCACCGTGCCCGCCGAGAAAGACAGGTTGTAAGTGGTTGCGGCAACTAGAGAGACGCTAGGATCAATGTTGAGTGTTGACCCCGACACCGAAACGCGTGAGCTTGT
>JAUXQA010000222.1 GCA_030683195.1 Rhodoferax sp.
AATCTGATAGTGCAAGCCGCGCAACACACCTTGGGCAGACCGGGAATGGTTGTCCTGCACAAAGGCCACACTCTGGCCCGTGGCCGCCCGGAAGGCTTGTTCATTGAAGCTCTCAAAGAAAAAACCGCGCGCGTCACCGAACACACGGGGTTCGATAATGAGTACGTCAGGAATGGCGGTAGCAACTATCTTCATATGGAGCAATCAAATATCAGGGTTCATGGCGCTGGCGTTCAGCCAGCAGGCGCAGCAAATACTGGCCGTAACCATTTTTGGCCAGGGGCTGGGCCAATTTTTGCAGCTGGGCGTCGTCAATAAATCCATTGCGCCAGGCGATTTCTTCCACGCAGGCGACCTTCAGACCCTGGCGGCGCTCAATCGTGGCAATGAACTGACTGGCGTCCAGCAAGCTGTCATGCGTGCCGGTGTCCAACCAAGCATAACCGCGCTGCATGATTTGGACATTCAATTGGTTCAGGTCCAGGTAGGCCTGGTTCACCGCTGTGATTTCCAGTTCGCCACGGGGGCTGGGCTGCACGGCCTTGGCAATATCCACCACCTGGTTGTCGTAAAAATACAAGCCGGTCACGGCATAGCTGCTTTTGGGATTCAGGGGCTTTTCTTCGATGCTGTTGGCTTTGCCCTTCGCGTCAAACGACACCACGCCGTAGCGCTCCGGGTCCTGCACATGGTAGGCAAACACCGTGGCCCCTGACGCCTGTTTGTCGGCACCGGCCAGCAAAGGCACAAAGTCATGGCCATAAAAGATGTTGTCCCCCAGCACCAGCGAGCTGGGGGCATTGCCCAAAAACTTCTCGCCAATGATGAAGGCCTGCGCCAGGCCGTCGGGGCTGGGCTGCACGGCGTACTGCAAATTCAACCCCCATTGGGAGCCATCCCCCAGCAACTGCTGAAATCGCGGGGTATCCTGCGGCGTGCTGATCACCAGAATGTCGCGCATGCCCCCCAACATCAACGTGCTCAAGGGGTAGTAAATCATGGGCTTGTCATACACCGGCAGCAGTTGCTTGCTCATGGCCAATGTGGCCGGGTGCAGCCGGGTGCCGGAGCCACCGGCGAGGATGATGCCTTTGCGTTGGGTCATTGTTATCACTCAGGTTAAAGCGTTTCGGCCAGCATGCGGGCCACGCCTTGCTGCCAGGGCGGCAAAGACAACCCAAACGTCGCTTCCAGCCGCGCAGTATCCAGCCGCGAATTGAGGGGGCGCTGGGCGGGGGTGGGATAGTCGCTGGTGGGGATCGGGGTGGCAGTGTGGGTTTTCAGCACAAGAGGCTTGGACGCTATGCTTTTATTACCTGTCAACATAGATGATACGCTGGCTAGAACGTAATTTGCATACGAACACCAGCTGGTTTCGCCCTGAGCGGCCAAATGGTACAGACCCGCATCTGACGGGCGTTGCATCAACTGTCGCAGAGCATGGGCGGTGACATCGGCGATCAACTCGGCCCCGGTGGGCGCCCCCACCTGGTCATCAATCACCGTGAGGCGATCGCGCTCTTGGGCCAGACGAATCATGGTTTTGGCAAAGTTGCCACCGCGTGCGGCGTAAACCCAGCTGGTTCGCAAGATCAGGTGTTGTTTGCAGGCCGCCTGGATGCGCTGCTCGCCTTCCAGCTTGGTCCGACCATAAACACTGAGCGGCGCAGGTGCATCGGTCTCGACCCACGGCCGCGAGCCACTGCCATCAAACACGTAGTCGGTGCTG
>JAUXQA010000236.1 GCA_030683195.1 Rhodoferax sp.
TTATTGCCCGCGCCAAGACCTTGAGTATTGAGCTTGACACCCCGATTGCCCCCGGTTTTGAGGCTCTGGTGTTCAAGGCTTCACGTGGCATTGAAGACATTTACGAACTGACCTACATCCGCAAGGACGGTAGCCGCTTTCCGGCCGTGGTGTCGGTTACCGCGCTGCGCGACGCGCAGGACATCATCATTGGCTATTTGCTCATTGGCACCGACAACACCGCGCGCAAGCTGATTGAAGAGGAACAACAAAAGCTGGATCAACGCCTGCGCGATCAGCAGTTCTACACCCGCTCATTGATCGAATCCAATATTGACGCCATCATGACCACCGATCCGGCGGGCATCATCACCGACGTCAACAAACAGATGGAAGCACTCACGGAGTGCACCCGGGACGAGCTGATGGGGGCGCCATTCAAGAAGTTCTTTACCGATCCAGCCCGCGCCGCCGCAGCGATCAACCTGGTTTTGAGTGGCAAGAAAATCACCAACTACGAACTGACTGTGCGCTCCCGTGGCGGCAAGGAAACGGTGGTGTCCTATAACGCCAACACTTTTTATGACCGTGACCGAAAGTTGCAAGGTGTGTTTGCTGCCGCGCGGGATGTGACTGAGAGCAAGCGGCTGGACCAGGTTCTGCAGGAGAAGAACATTGAACTGGAGAGTGCCCGCCTGGTGGCGGATCGGGCCAACCTTGCGAAGTCAGATTTTTTATCCAGCATGAGCCATGAAATTCGCTCGCCGCTGAACGCTATTTTGGGACTGGCTTACTTGCTGGAGCAGGCTAACCTGGAGTTGGAGGCCGACCACATGGTGCGCCAGATCAGGGCCTCCGGTCGAATGCTGCTGCGCCTGATCAGTGATATTTTGGATGTTTCCAAAATTGAGGCGGGCCAGATGATGATTGAGCAAGCGCCGTTCAGGCTGCCCGATGTGATTGACAACCTGGCGGTGATTTTGGGCTTGGCAGTGGGGGAGAAAGACATCAAGCTGGTGATTCAGCCACCACCGGCTGGTGTGTTTTCTGTCGTTGGTGATGCCTTGCGGCTGGAACAAGTGCTGTTGAACCTGAGCATCAACGCCATCAAGTTCACCAGTGCCGGGAAGGTGGAGTTGGTGACCGAACTGCTGTCGTCTGGTCGTGAGGAGTTGGTACTTCGATTTTGTGTGCGCGACACCGGTATTGGCATTACTCCCGAGCTGCAAAGCAGCGTGTTTGCGCCTTTTACCCAGGCCGACAGCTCCACCACCCGGCGCTTTGGCGGGACTGGCCTGGGGTTGACGATATGTCGCCAACTGGTTCATCTGATGGGTGGAGAGATCGGCTTGAACAGCGTGCTGGGTCAGGGCAGTGAGTTTTGGTTTACCGTGCCCTTGAAGAAGCTTGCCGATACAGAACTATCTGAAAGCCACGAGCTGCGCATTGACGCATTGGTGGCGGATGACAGTGAGATTGCCTTGAAGTACCTTAGTGAAATCGCCGACGGGCTGGGGTGGTATGTCAATACCTTTGACTCCGGAGAAGCCGTACTGTCGTATTTGCACGCACGCACTGAACGCAAATTGCCTGATGTGGTGGTGCTGGATTGGAAGATGCCAGGCCTGGACGGGCTGGCCACAGCGCGTGCGATTCGCGAGAGCATGCCACAAGACAAATGTCCGCTGATCATCCTGACCACCGCCCATTCGCTGGCGAGCATGGCCAATCGTGCAGGCACCGAACTGGTGGATGCGCTGCTTGAAAAGCCGGTATCGGCCTCAGGCATGTACAACGCACTGACCGAGGCCCGGCGCAAGCGCGCAGCCACTGATGTGATGCGGTTTGGTCTGCACCGCTCAGGCGGCCAGGTCTTGGCGGGCATAAGGGTTCTGGTGGTGGACGACAGCGACATCAATTGCGAGGTGGCGCGGCGTATCCTTCATGAAAAAGGCGCAGTCGTGTCTCTGGCAGCCAATGGCCAGGAGGCCATGGATTGGTTGCTGTCCCACCCGGACGATATTGATTTGGTGCTGATGGATGTACAAATGCCTGTGATGGACGGCATTGAAGCCACGCGCCGGCTGCGTCAAATGCCTGCCTTTGCCACCTTGCCCATCGTGGCCTTGACCGCTGGCGCATTCAAGTCGCAACAAGATGCCGCTCAGGCTGCAGGTATGACGCATTTCATCAGCAAGCCATTTGATGTGCCATCCACTATTGCATTGATTCAGCGCCTGACGTCTCAGCGCAAAACTCCCAGAGCGGATGAGCCAGAACCCGCCCCAATAGCCGTTTCAAAACCTGCGTCAGACCTTATGGAGGGACCTGCCCCAACCGGCGTTGCTTTCACCACCGATGCGTCGGTGCTGGATGTTGCGACGGGGCTCGAAATATGGGGTGATATGCCCTCGTATCTGGAGTATCTGCTGCACTTTGCAACGGTCTACGGTAACGCTGTGGAATTGATGACTGCCAGCCTCGCCCAAGCTGATCGGCCCGCAGCCACCGCTTTGGCGCACAAGCTGGCGGGGGTGGCCGCCAACATGGCCTTGCCTGAAACCCGCCGCCTCGCGGCCGAGACTGAAAGAGTGCTGCGCGCTGAACTGGATCCCACGCAGGTTTTGTTTGAGCTGGCAGGCGCAATCGCTTTGGTGCTCGCCGTTGTTGAGCAGATGGGGCAGCAGGTCGAATGATTAATTTTTAGTGAAATAGAGCTCTAGCCGGCGTATCTGTTGCTTTGTGTATAACAAATAAAT
>JAUXQA010000242.1 GCA_030683195.1 Rhodoferax sp.
GGGTCTGGACCATTGCGGTTCTGAACGGGACGCCCGTCGGTGACGTAGCAAGTCACCTGGGCCGCGATTTTGTCCGTGTGTATGTACCCACCACGCCCAATCAGACCAGCGGCTTCTTTTTGATGTTGCCTCGCTCCGATGTCATTGAATTGAAGATGAGTGTGGACGAGGCCCTGACTTATGTGATTTCCATGGGATCAGTGGCACCTTCGCCGCCTCTTTCTGCAAAATAGTTTCGTTCATAACCTGTCCCGCATTTTTGGCGGGCTTTGAAAGTTTTTTTATGGCCATGCGCTCTCACTATTGCGGTCTTGTAACCGAAGCCCTCTTGGGCGAAACCGTGACCCTGTGTGGTTGGGTCAACCGTCGCCGTGACCACGGTGGTGTGATTTTTGTGGATGTACGTGACCGTGAAGGCTACGTGCAAGTGGTGTGTGACCCGGACCGCGCCGAGATGTTCAAAACGGCTGAAGGCATTCGCAACGAATTTTGTATCCAGATCAAAGGCTTGGTGCGTGCCCGTCCGGATGGCACGACCAACGATAACCTCAAAAGCGGCAAGATCGAGGTTCTTTGTCATGAGCTCACCGTGCTCAACCCGTCGGTCACACCTCCTTTTCAGCTGGACGATGAGAACCTGAGCGAGACCACTCGCCTGACCCATCGGGTGCTGGATTTGCGCCGTCCGTATATGCAAAACAACCTGATGTTGCGCTACCGTGTGTCCATGGAAGTGCGCAAGTTTCTGGATGCCAACGGGTTCATCGATATCGAAACCCCCATGCTCGGCAAATCCACGCCTGAAGGCGCTCGTGACTACCTCGTACCCAGCCGGGTGCACGACGGTCACTTTTTTGCTTTGCCGCAAAGCCCCCAGTTGTTCAAGCAATTATTGATGGTGGCCGGTTATGACCGCTACTACCAGATCACCAAGTGCTTCCGGGACGAAGATTTGCGCGCGGATCGTCAACCCGAGTTCACCCAGATTGATATCGAGACTTCGTTTCTGAGCGAGCAGGAAATCCGGGATATGTTCCAGGGCATGATTACGACGGTGTTCAAAAACACGTTGGGTGTGGACTTGGGTGAGTTCCCTGTGATGACCTTTCAGGAAGCGGCACACCGGTATGGCTCGGACAAACCGGATTTGCGGGTCAAGTTGGAGTTCACTGAACTGACTGATGTGATGACAGACGTCGATTTCAAGGTGTTTGCAGGAGCGGCCACCATGAAGGGCGGCCGGGTGGTTGGCCTGCGTATTCCAGGCGGCGCACGGGAAACCGGGGGCTTGAGCCGGGGCGAGATTGATGCTTACACCGAGTTCGTCAAAATTTACGGGGCCAAAGGCTTGGCTTACATCAAGGTCAACGAGTTGGCCAAAGGCCGGGATGGCCTGCAAAGCCCCATTGTCAAGAACATTCACGACAAGGCATTGGCCGAGGTGTTGGCGCGCACCGGCGCACAGGATGGCGACCTGATTTTCTTTGGTGCAGACAAGGCCAAGGTCGTCAACGATGCCATTGGTGCCTTGCGCATCAAAATTGGCCACAGTGAGTTTGGCAAAAAAAATGGTCTGTTTGAGAAGTCTTGGCGCCCCATGTGGGTGGTTGACTTCCCGATGTTCGAGTTCGACGAGGAGGCGCAGCGTTACTCGGCTGTCCACCACCCGTTCACTGCACCCAAGGAAGGCCATGAGGACTGGATGGTCACCGCGCCTGAAAAGTGCATTTCCCAAGGTTATGACATGGTGTTGAACGGCTGGGAGATGGGCGGTGGTTCAGTTCGGATTCACCGGGCTGATGTCCAGCAAAAAGTGTTTGATGCGCTCAAGATTACGCCAGAAGAAGCCCAGGACAAGTTCGGGTTTTTGCTCGACGCTTTGCAGTATGGCGCGCCTCCCCATGGCGGCCTGGCGTTCGGCCTGGACCGCATCGTCACCTTGATGACGGGTGCTGAGTCCATTCGCGACGTGATCGCGTTTCCAAAGACGCAGCGGGCTCAATGCCTGTTGACCCAAGCCCCCAGCACGGTAGATGAAAAACAACTGCGCGAGTTGCACATCAGGTTGCGTGCGCCGGAGCCGGCCAAGTCCGCTTGACAGCAGACGGAGTCTGCGGTTCAGGCAGAATGAAAGGGCGCTACATTGGCGCCCTTTTTTTATGCCCCATATTTTTAAAATTCCTCAATCTGTTCTGGTCGTCATCTACACGCCCGCGCTGGACGTACTCCTGATCAAGCGCGCTGATGCGGTGGATTTTTGGCAGTCTGTCACAGGCAGTAAAGACTCTCTGGATGAGCCCTTTGTCCAGACGGCTTCGCGCGAAGTGCTGGAGGAGACGGGTATCGACTGCGGGCCGGGTACGACGCTGGCGAGCCAGCTACAGGATTGGCATCTTGAAAATGTCTACGATATTTATCCAGCTTGGCGACATCGCTATGCACCGGGCGTCACGCGCAACACCGAGCATCTGTTCGGCCTGTTGGTGCCAGAAAGAACGACAGTTCGATTGAGTCCCCGGGAACATACGGACAGTCAATGGCTGCCCTACCGTCAGGCAGCCCTGGCTTGTTACTCGCCGTCTAATGCAGAAGCATGTTTAATGCTGCCCAAAATGGCTGTGATGAAGGAGGCGCCATGAACACCCTGCGCGTAGCGACCTACAACATCCATAAGGGCGTGCAAGGCATCGGCCCGCAGCGGCGTTTGGAAATCCATAACTTAGGCCACGCCATCGAGCAACTTGACGCGGACATCGTGTGTCTCCAGGAGGTGCGCAAGCTGCACCGTAGGGAAGAAAAATACTTCACCCACTGGCCTGAATTGCCACAGGCTGATTTTCTTGCGCCCGAAGGATACGAGGCGATTTATCGCACCAACGCCATCACTCGACACGGTGAGCACGGCAATGCCATGCTGTCCCGGTGGCCAGTTGTCGGGCACCAGCATGAAGATATTTCTGATCACCGGTTTGAGCAACGTGGTTTGCTCCATTCGGAGGTCATGGTGCATGGGCAAGCCGTGCATGTGCTGGTGGTGCATTTGGGTTTGATCAAGGCGAGTCGAGCCCGCCAAGTTGCGCAATTGCAACGTTTCATTGAGCGCGAAGTGCCTCCAGCGGCTCCTCTGTTGGTGGCTGGTGATTTCAATGATTGGGGGGTCAACGTGAAGCTGGCGCTGCAGAGCACCCACCTTAGGGCCTTTGAGGGACTCCGCAACCCCACATTTCCGTCCCGCCTGCCCTTGGTTCAACTGGATTATGTGTACGCACGAGGTTTGACGCCCGTGGGAGTTCATGTGCCACGTGGACGTATTTGGGGGCGCATGTCTGATCATTTGCCTTTGATTGCTGAGTTCGCTTTGCCGAATCATTTACCCACCTGATGGGGCCACTGCTTTTCCGACCCGGCCATCAGGTGCAGTTGCTTGAAGGAGGGCAAGAATTTTTTTCTGCCCTGGTTCAATCCATTGACGACAGCCTTCACGAGGTGCGGCTGGAAACCTACATATTCAGCGTGGAAGGAGAGGGTCAGCAAGTTGCCAGTGCTCTGGAGCGAGCTGCATTGCGCGGGGTGATGGTGTTTGTCTTGATGGATGGGGTCGGTACACCGGGACTTGCTCCGCAATGGGCAAACCGTTTCAATGCCGCTGGTGTGAAGTGGCGAATTTTCTCTCCTTTGGGACGTTTCGGGATCTTGGTGCCCAGCCGCTGGAGGCGAATGCATCGCAAGTTGTGTGTGGTGGACGGGACCGTGGCGTTCTGCGGCGGCATCAATGTGTTGGATGATTATTACGACCCCAACTACGGCACGCTGGAGTCCCCCCGGTTTGACTTTGCGGTGCGGGTGACAGGGCCACTTGTGCGTACAGCGCATGAAGCGACCACGCAATTTTGGTCGAGGTTGAAAGCTGTCAATCTGCTGCGTCAAAGTGACTTTCGGGAGGGATGGCTGGCCCTTCAAGAGGCAGTCCGGTTGGCGCGGCAGGGCTCCGAGGGTTCACCTGCTGCTTTTGAAGAGGGAGCCGTGCCACCGGTTGATGCGATGCATGCGGATCTGGTGTTGCGAGATAACGTGCACAACCGTTCGCGGATCGAACGCAGTTACCGGCAGGCCATTGGCGCAGCAACACAAGAGATCATCATTGCCAATGCCTATTTCGTGCCGGGCCGGAAGTTGCGCAGAGGACTGATTCATGCGGCTAGACGAGGCGTGCGTGTTCGGTTACTGCTCCAGGGGCGATATGAGTATTTCATGCAGTATCACGCCGCTCGTCCTGTTTACGGTGCCTTGCTGAAAGCAGGGGTTGAAATTCATGAGTATTCTGTAAGCTTTTTACATGCCAAAGTGGCCGTCATCGACGGACATTGGGCCACGGTAGGTTCTTCCAACCTGGATCCCTTGAGCTTGTTGCTGGCAAGAGAGGCCAACGTCTTTGTCGATGATGCAGAGTTCGCCCTGGAACTCCGAACAAGACTTGAACGCGCCATGGCGCTCGGTGGTGAGCGCATTGACCCGGCGACCTACGCGAGTCGGCCCTGGCATCAGTTGTTTCTTGACCGTTGCGCGTTCGGCTTGATGCGTGCGCTACTGTTTTTGACCGGTAAACGTTATTGATTTGCCCTTGACTGAGTGTCGTTTGGTCAGGGCTTTTCATCAAAAACCCTACAGTCAAAACGCTGCTAACATTCTTTCTTGTTAATGAAAAGTACGAGCACTATGAATCCAGTTGATGCCTATGAGGGGACACCCGTCTCAGTCAAAATACGGGAGCGCTTGCTGGCGGCGCGCAAGCGTTTCAACGCCAATGACAACATAGCCGATTTCATTGAGCCCGGTGAACTAGAAAAGCTGTTGGACGAAGTCGAAGAAAAAATGCAGGGCGTGTTGAGTAGTCTGGTCATTGACACCGAGCGTGATCACAACACCGACAAGACCGCGCGTCGCGTTGCCAAAATGTATTTGAACGAGGTCTTTAAAG